>SEBM01000044.1 GCA_004296145.1 Flavobacterium sp. | reverse complement strand
CCTCGGCCTCATCGGCGAAAGCGGGAGTGGCGGCCAGCGCGGTGCCGGCAAGAAGAGTGGCGGCCACGAGGCCGCGGATGGACGTAAGCATAGGTCAAAGCCCTCAATTAAGTTGTGCTTCGTCCCACCTGCTGCTCCGACCGCGTGTCTCGTTTTCGGACCCGACTTGTCAGTGCAGGAGTGACGCTGCCGGACTTTGCTGCACCGCACAAGTTATAATTGTGTCAAAAGATCTTATCATACAAAACATAAAAGCTTTAAAAAGCCATTCAAATATAAATTACGGAATCAAAACTAAAACAGAAGATTTTACCGAAAAGCTTTTTTATACTCTTTTTGATTCGAATGCTCCGTTGGATCAAAGTATTGATGAACTTGAAATTCGTTTTAAAGAAATTGCAGTTCTGGCCTGCAAAAAACCAGAAAATTTATGTGAATCGATCTGGGACCGTTTTCTGGAAAAACTGCCGGGCGTTTTAGAAAAACTAAATCAGGATGCCGAATATATTCTGGAAAATGATCCGGCTTCTAACAGTATTGATGAAGTTTATTTGGGATATCCGGGATTTTATGCCATTGCAATTTACAGATTAAGCCACGAATTATATCTTCTGGATTTATTGCTTTTTTCGCGTTTAATGAGCGAATATGCACATCGAATTACAGGAACCGATATTCACGCGGGAGCCAATATTGCTTCGCCGTTTTTTATTGATCACGCCACCGGAATTGTTATCGGGGAAACTACTGTAATCGAGAAACACGTAAAAATTTATCAGGGCGTTACCCTTGGTGCTTTGAGCGTTAGCAAAGAAATGAAAAACGCAAAACGACACCCAACAGTAGAGAAAAATGTTTGTATTTATGCAAACGCTACCATTTTGGGAGGCGAAACGGTTATTGGCAAAAATAGTGTTGTAGGCGGAAATGCATGGATCACAAAATCGATTCCCGCAGATTCTATCGTACTCAATACCACAACTACAGAAGTTAAAATAAAAGAAAAAAAATAATATGGGTCCACAGAAACTGCTAAACCTAATTGGGAATACTCCATTAATGGAAACAGTCAATTTGGTTAAAAATAAAAACGTAAAACTTTTACTGAAATTAGAAGGAAACAACCCGGGCGGAAGTGTAAAAGACAGAGCGGCTTATAACATGATTGCCTCAGCTCTTGAGAGAGGTGATATTAAAAAAGGTGATAAGTTAATTGAAGCAACAAGCGGAAATACAGGAATTGCCCTGGCTATGATTGCACAATTATTTCAAATAGAAATTGAATTGGTTTTACCTGAAGATTCTACAAAAGAGCGTACACAAACCATGCGTGCTTATGGCGCAACGGTAATTTTAACGCCTGCAAGCGAAGGAATTATTGGTTCTCGTGATTATGCTGATAAAAAAGTCGCTCAGGGCGGTTATATTATGTTAAACCAGTTTGCAAATGACGATAACTGGAAAGCACATTATAAGACAACAGGACCAGAAATCTGGAATGATACAGAAGGAACTGTAACTCATTTTGTTTCGGCTATGGGAACTACAGGAACTATTATTGGTACTTCTACGTACTTAAAAGAGAAAAATTCAAATATTCAAATCATCGGGGCACAACCAAGCGACGGATCTCAGATTCCCGGAATCAGAAAGTGGCCGCAGGAATATTTACCAAAAATATTTGATGCGTCAAAAGTTGATTCTGTTATTGATGTGAGTGAAGATGAAGCCCGCGAAATGACCAAACGCCTGGCACTTGAAGAAGGTGTTTTTGCCGGAATGAGCAGCGGTGGTTCTGTCGCCGTAGCTTTGAAAATTGCAGAAAAATTAGAATCTGGAGTTATCGTTGCCGTTATTTGCGACCGTGGCGACCGTTATTTGTCTTCGGATTTATTTGACTAAAAAAAGAAACAAAGCTGCAAAGGCGCAAAGGGACAAAGTTTTCAAAACATTCCAAAAACCTTTGTTACTTTGAACCTCTGAACCTTTGAATCTTACTATATGGAATACAGAAAACTAGGAAAAACAAACTTTAATATCTCAGAAATCTCACTTGGCACCTGGCAGGTTGGAGGAAAATGGGGTTCGGGTTTTGATGATAAAACGGCAGATGAATTATTAAATACTGCTATTGACAATGGTGTTAATTTTATTGATACTGCAGATGTTTATGAAAACGGATTAAGCGAAACTGCCGTTGGGCGTGTTGTACGCTCAAGATCAGAACGCATTTATGTTGCCACAAAATGCGGGCGTCATATTAATCCGCATGTTAATGAAGGTTATCAGCCAAAAGTACTTCAGAAATATGTTGAAGACAGTTTAAAAAGAATGAAATTAGAAACTATCGATCTGATTCAGCTGCACTGTCCTCCTACCGAAGTTTTTTACAGACCTGAAATTTTCGAATTATTTGACCGTTTAAAAGATCAGGGGAAAATTTTAAATCTGGGTGTTAGTGTTGAAAAAGTGGAAGAAGCTTTAAAAGCAATCGAATTTTCGAATGTGACTACTGTTCAGATCATTTTCAATTTATTCCGTCAGCGTCCGTCGCAATTGTTTTTCTCAGAGGCAAGAAAAAAAGATATCGGTATCATTGCCCGAGTTCCTTTAGCAAGCGGACTTTTGACTGGTTTATTTGATGCAAAAACTACTTTTGATGCTCAGGATCACAGAAACTTTAATCGTAACGGAGATGCTTTTGATAAAGGTGAAACTTTTTCAGGTATTGATTATGAATTGGGCTTAAAAGCAGTTCAGGAATTAAAATCATTATTTCCTGATGCTCCAAATCTGGCACCATATGCTTTACAATGGATTTTAAGTTTTGAAGATATTAGCTGCATCATTCCCGGCGCATCAAAAAACAGTCATGTTTTATCTAATTTATCAGTTTATGATTTACCAAAATTAAGCCATGATAAAATTAAAGCTATGAATGAAATATACGAAAAGTATATAAAATCTTCTGTTCACCACTTATGGTAATGAAAGGTGCTAAGGTGCTAAGGTTCTGAGATACTAAGTTGCTGGCAAATTGTATTGTAAAAACTTAGTACCTTAGTGTCTTAAAAACTTAGCGCCTAAAACAAAAAATGCTTACAAAATCAAATTTCAAAGAATGGTTCAACAGATATAAATATGCTGAATTGGCAAGTACGTCAGCGGCTCTTTTGACTTCTTTGTTTAGTAAAATCTACAGTGGGTTAACAACGGCTTACTTAATTACTTTTGCAGAATATCTTGCTTTTTATGGCGTTATTTTATTTTCTTCATATAATAAAATAGCCAAAGAGAATAAACTTCGGAATAAGAAAACAACTTCCAAAGAAATTCTCTCGCTGATAAAAAATTTAGTTTTAGAATTTGGTTATCCGGCTTTTTTAGACTTTTTGGTGGTTCGTCCGTTTTGTATGTATTGGATGCCGATTTTGTGCGGTAATTATTTCTTCGGAATTATATTAGGTAAAATTACGGCCGATTCCTGTTTTTATTTCTTCACTATTATTAATTACGAAATTATAAAAAGAAGGTCTTAAATTTCAAATACAATTTTAAATTCAGCTCCTTTATTTTTACCTTCACTGGCAGCAGTTAATTCGCCTCTGTTTCTTTCGATAATTTTTTTGCACAAATACAAACCAATTCCGGTTGAGGATTCTTTTGCGGTTCCTAAACGGCTCATTTTGGTGAATTTTTTAAACAATTCCTCAATCTGATGTTTGTCAAAACCAACGCCTTTATCAATAACGGTAATAATTAGTTTTTCACTTTCAAAATATATTCTGACATTGATTTCACTATCAAAATAAGAGAATTTAATAGCGTTGCTTATCAAATTAACCAAAACCTGAATCAGCAGACCTTCGTCAATACGCAATTTTGCCTCGACAATTTCTAAACTCATAGAGAGCTTAATATTTTTATCCAGTAAACGCTGCTCTACCTGTTCATTGATAAATGGCAAAATAGAAGGAAATACAATAGTTCTGACTTCTTGATTTATTTTTGCTACCTGATCATGTTCGTTCAGTAATTTTATAAAATTATCAATATACCTGAATTGCAAATTGGTAGATTCACAGATTAAACCAGCCAGATTTTTTACAGAATCAGAGGGATTTTCACTTATAATAAGATTAGCCAGGCCTTGAGGATTTCCCGCAAAATTTTTCAAATCATGCGAAAGCATATAGATCAAATCCTGTTTCTCGTTTATAAAACTTTCCGCTTCATAAATAGATTCCTGAATATTGCACATTAATAAACCGGCTTCATCAGTATATTCTGTTGGCAAAACAGACAATTTTCTGTTGTTTCTGTAATCGTCTAATGATTTTGAAGCTATTGCGATTGGGCTTATCAATTGCTTTAAAACTATTAATGTTACCAAAGTAGCCAATAATGTCATAACCAAAGAAAAAACCAGAATAGAGGTTGATGAAATATCATTATCAAAAAAAAGGACAAAAAATAAAATTCCAATCAGGGGGATGTGTATACCAATAAATGCAACAAACAAAAATTTGAATGCATAGCTTTTTTTTAAAAAGCCGATTTGTGAAAGATTGTGATACAACTTCATAAAAAAATAACAAAACAATAGGTTAAAAATGTAGCATTTGGGATTATTGCTAAAACAAAGTTACTTTTTATACTTGATTAAACTAACAAATTGAAAAAAATGGTAAAATATTTTAAAATTTAAATTTGAAAAAGTTTACAAACCCTTATTTTTGCGCTATGGGAAGAAAAAATACAGACAAAGTTGTCTTTCATCAAATTCAAGTTCTTGATGCCGGAGCAAAAGGAGTATCAGTAGCAAAGGCTCCTGACGGAAAAGTAATCTTTATTCCGAATGTTGTACCTGGGGATGTTGTTGATGTACAAACTTTTAAGAAAAGAAAAGCCTATTATGAAGGCAAAGCCGTAAAATTTCACGAATTATCAGAACATCGTTTAGATCCTGTCTGCGAGCATTTTGGAGTTTGTGGAGGATGCAAATGGCAAAATATGAAATACAGCCAGCAATTGTATTACAAACAAAACGAAGTTAAAAATCACCTGCAACGTATAGGAAAAGTTGAACTTCCAGAATTTGAAACTATTTTGGGTTCAGAAAAACAATTCTTCTACAGAAACAAAATGGAATTTTCGTTTTCAAACAGCCGTTGGTTAACCGAAAAAGAAATTGGAAGTACAGAAGATTTAGGAAACAGAAATGCTTTAGGATTTCACATTCCGAAAATGTGGGATAAAATTCTTGATATTACAAAATGTCACTTGCAGGAAGATCCTTCAAATGCTATACGAAATGAAATCAGGGATTTTGCAAATGAACACAATTTAGCATTCTTTAATCCGAGAGAACATTCAGGCTTATTGCGTACCGTAATGATTCGTACCGTTTCTACGGGAGAAATTATGGTTTTAATTCAGTTTTTTGAAGAAGACAAAAAGAACAGAGAATTAATCCTTGATCATTTATACGAGAAATTTCCACAGATTACCTCTTTACAATATGTAATAAACGGAAAACCAAACGATACAATTTACGATCAGAATATCATTCTTTATAAAGGAAGAGATTATATCCTGGAAGAAATGGAAGGTTTAAAATTTAGTATTAATGCAAAATCTTTTTACCAGACCAACTCTGATCAGGCGTATGAATTGTACAAAATAACACGCGATTTTGCAGGTCTTACCGGAAACGAAACTGTTTATGATTTATATACAGGAACGGGAACTATTGCACAATTTGTTTCTAAAAAAGCAGGAAAAGTAATTGGTGTAGAAAGTGTTCCTGAAGCTATTCTGGACGCTAAAGCAAATGCAGAACGCAATAATATTACAAATTGTGAGTTTTTTGTTGGTGACATGAAAGTCGTTTTCAACGAAAGCTTTATTGCACAACACGGAAAGCCTGACGTAATTATTACAGATCCTCCAAGAGATGGTATGCATGCTGCTGTTATTGATCAGATTTTAAAAATTGCTCCTAAAAAAGTAGTTTATGTAAGCTGTAACTCTGCAACACAGGCACGCGACCTTGCTTTAATGGATGCAAAATACAAAGTAACAAGAGTTCGTCCTGTGGATATGTTTCCTCAGACGCATCATGTTGAAAATGTTGTACTTTTAGAACTTCGATAAGAAAAATATACATGAAAAAAATAATCTCTTTTTTATTGCTTTTTGCTTTTGGTCTGTCCGGCTGCGAGAAAGATGATATTTGCGATGCAAATACACCAACCACTCCCCGACTGATAATCACTTTCTATGATATCAATAACCCAACTCTGAGAAAAAAAGTAACCGATCTTAAAGTTATTGGTCTGGATCAGGAAGAAGGAATTATTTTTAATGAATCAGCATTAGATGAAGCTCAATATCTAATAACTGGTGATTCTATTGCTATTCCGCTGAAAACAAATGCAGAAACGACAACCTATGATTTTATTTTAAATTCCGGGAGTACAAATGCAACTTCGGTCAATACTGACAGAATAAAGTTTGATTATACGCATCACGAAGTCTATGTATCAAGAGCTTGCGGCTTTAAAAGCACTTTTCAATCATTAACTTTACTAAGAACGGATCTACCCAATTCAAACGGATTATGGATGCGGGACCTCTTTTTACAAACCACTAACATTGAATTCGAAAATGAAACACACCTTAAAATATTTTTTTAGTATTTCCTTATTGTTTTCAATGCTCTTGGTTCAGGCTCAGGAAACTCCTGCTACAAAAGAAATTGTTCAGGATAAACCAAAAACGGAGGCTAAAAAACAGCCCGTTCAGGAAACCAAAGCAGATACTCTTCCTCCAAAAACAGATCGTTATGGGTTAAGAGTTGGTGTAGATTTATACAAACTGACACGTGGTTTTTATGATAAGGATTATAAAGGAGTTGAGTTTACAGGAGATTTTCGTCTGACGAAAAAATACTATCTGGCTGCAGAACTTGGTTTTGAAGATAAAACTACAGATGATGACAGATTAAATTCTTCTGCAACAGGAACTTATCTAAAAGGAGGTTTTGATTATAATACCTATCAAAACTGGCTTGACATGGAAAACCTTATCACCATTGGTATGCGCGGTGGTTTCAGTACGTTTAGCCAGCAGTTAAATAGTTATAAAATTTATAATCCAAATCCATATTGGGGAGAACAACCTCCAATTGTTTCGGGAGAAAAATATACCGGACTTACCGCTGCATGGCTTGAAGTTGCCGCAGGAGTAAAAGCAAAAGTTTTTAATAATATATTTGTCGGTTTTGCTGTTCAGCTAAAACTTTTAGTAAGCAATAAAGAACCAGGTAATTTTGAAAACCTTTACATTCCCGGGTTCAACAGAACTTATGACGGAAATTTTGGAGTAGGTTTCAATTATACTGTTTCTTACTTTATTCCGCTTTACAAGAAAAAAGTAATTATTCCTGAAATTACTCCGAAAAAATAGCTTTTTTTAAGGTTCAAAGGTTCTGAGGAACAAAGGGACTAAGGTTTCACTAAAAAGTAAAAGCCACAAATTAGTTAATAATTTGTGGCTTTTACTTTTTACATTAACAGAGAAAAAACTTTGTGCCTTTGTGCCTTAGTGGCTCAGAACCTTAGCTCCTTAGCCCCTTTTTCAAGAACCTATCTCTCTAATTCCTTTTACAAAAATCCATTTCATAAAAAGTTTTTCGCCGTCTTTGGTTTTTACTGCCTGAAATTTAGGTGAAATCAAAGTCGCTACGATAAATGATGTCATTGGAATCCAGATTCCTGTTAGTCCTGTATATTGAGCAATTAAAAATCTTCCTGCAATAAATAAGACTGCAAACGATCCTAATTGGTATAAAAAAGCTCTTACTTGTAGTTTTGTCATTTTTTTTAAGTTACTAAGGTTCTAAGCTGCTAAGGTTCTAAGGTTTTGGTCTTTGAACTTAGTTTTATTAAAACCTTTATTATTATTTTAATTATACTTTTATATGCATTCCAACGCTTAGAATCTTAGTCCCTTAGCATCTTAGAAACTTAGAAAGAGCTTTAGCTCGTTTGAAACTTCGTTCTCTTACTTCCTTCGTACATTTCGTATTTTACCAAACGGGCTTCAAGGCTTCCGTTGAAAAGTTTGATTTTTCTTGATGGTTTTAATCCTACGAATTTTAAGGCTTCAAGATTTGCGGTTATAAACCAAGCGTTTGTGCTTGGGTAACTTTTCTTTAAAGTATCGCCGATGCTGGCATAAAAACGTTCCATATTAATATCTAAACGTTCGTCATACGGCGGATTAAAAACCATGTGAAGTTTACCTTCTACTTCTTTTTCACTATCAAAAAAGTTGTTTTCAGAAACTGTAATGTAGTCTTCTAAATTGGCATTTCTGATATTATCTTTTGCTTTGTTTACCGCACTTGGCGCTTTATCAAAACCTTTAATCGTATAATGGAATTCCTTTGTTTTTTTCATCAGGCTGTTTACAATCTGATCGAATAAATCATTGTCCCAGTCTTTCCATTTTTCAAAAGCAAATTCTTTACGGTTAATGTTTGCCGGAATATTGCAGGCAATCATCGCCGCTTCTGCCAAAAATGTTCCTGAACCACACATCGGATCCAAGAAATGACTTTGTCCTTCCCAACCGGATAATAATAAAATTCCGGCTGCTAAAACTTCGTTTATAGGCGCGATATTTGTTGCTGTTCTGTAACCACGCTGATGCAAAGAATTTCCAGATGTATCTAATGCGACAGAAACCTGGTCTTTATCAATATGAACATTAATTCTTAAATCAGGAAAAGCTTTATCAATACTTGGTCGCTGACCTGTTCTTTCTCTAAACTGATCTACAATGGCATCTTTACATTTTTGAGAAACAAACTCAGAATGGTTAAAATAAGTAGAATGCACCGTTGCATCAATAACAAAAGTCTGATTGGCATTTAGCAATTTTGACCAGTTAATACCCGAAATTCCTTTGTATAATGCCTGCTCGTTATTAGCTCTGAAAGAATAAATTGGTTTTAAAACCTTAAGTGCAGTTCTAAGTGATAAATTGGCTTTGTACATAAAACCTTTATCTCCTTTAAAACTCACCATTCTCACCCCTTTTTCTACATCCTGAGCGCCAAGGGCACGCAATTCATTCTCTAATATTTCTTCAAAACCAAAAAAACATTTGGCTATCATTCTAAAATTTTCTTCCATCTTTTTATTTGAATTAAGGCAGATTTCTAATCAAAATCAAATCTGCATTAAAAACTTTACTTTATACATAACGATTCACGAGGTATCGTTGCGAAATAGTTATTTTTCGGCAAAAATACACTAAATTTGCGGTACTTTGAATTAATTGAAATAGAATAAATGTCTGACGCACCCAACTCATCAACACCAAATCAGGAAAGTAATACCGAAAACTGGTTTACTTCATGGTTTGACACTCCGTATTATCACATTCTGTACAAAGACAGAAATTACAGAGAGGCCCAGATTTTTATGGATAATCTGACACATTATTTAAATTTGCCGGAAAAAGCAAAAGTACTTGACCTTGCCTGCGGAAAAGGTCGTCATTCTATATACCTGAACCAACTTGGTTTTAATGTTTTAGGAGCTGATTTATCTGAAAACAGTATTGCTGAAGCCAGTACAAACAGCAACGAAACTTTACATTTTAAAGTACACGACATGCGTGAGCCTTTTGAAGAAAAGTTTGATGCTATCTTTAATCTGTTTACAAGTTTTGGCTATTTTGAAAGTGATGATGATAATCTTACCACTCTAAAAGCGATCAAAGAAAGTTTGTCTGAATATGGTTTTGCTGTAATCGATTTTATGAATGTAAATCAGGTTATAGAAACTTTAGTTCCCGAAGAAGTAAAAACTGTAGACGGAATCGATTTTAAAATCAAAAGATACGTAGAAGACGGACATATTCTAAAAGAAATAGATTTTGAAGATGAAGGGAAAAAATATCATTTTACTGAAAAAGTAAAAGCTTTGACCTTAAAAGATTTTCAGGATTTAATGGACGAAGCGGGAATTTTTCTACTAGACATTTTCGGAGATTATAAACTCAAAAAATTCCACAAAACCGAAAGCGAACGATTAATCATGATTTTTAAGTAAATTAGTACAATTTTAAACGAAAGAATTAAACAAATTTAACGCTTAAGAATTTCTGTAAATTAAATGAACTATCTATTACCCTTATTTTCTGTACTTTTAGGATATGTTGTGGCTTTATTTTTAAAACCACAAAACAAAACCAATTTAAAATTATTGTTGGCATTTAGCGGTTCATTTTTATTATCGTTAACCGTAATGCATCTTCTGCCGGAAGTTTATCATTCACATAATCATAATATTGGGTTATTTATAATGATCGGGATTTTGTTTCAGATTGTTCTTGAGTTTTTCTCAAAAGGCGCAGAACATGGTCATGTTCACGGACATGCACAAATGTCTCAGATTCCGTGGCTGCTATTTATAAGTCTTTGTATTCATGCATTTTTAGAAGGTTTTCCTGTGAGTCATCATCACGATTTAGCTATCGGAATTGCGATTCATCATTTGCCGATTGCTGTTATCCTGACGACATTTTTTATCAATGCAAATTTGAATAAAAAAGCCATTTTTGCTTTTATGATCACTTTTGCCATCATGACCCCGCTGGGAACTGTAGCATCCGATTATTTACCAATTTTAAATGATTATTATACCGAAATTACAGCCATTGTAATTGGTATTTTATTTCACATTTCATCTACCATTATTTTCGAAAGTTCCGAAGGACACAAATTTAATATTGCCAAAGTTTCCATGATTGTACTTGGAATTTTATTGGCTTTCTTTTTATGATTTTTAGTCCTTAGTTGTTAGTCCTTAGTTCATAGTAAAGATTAAAAAGCTATTAATTGAACTACGGACTAAAAACTAAGGACTAAAAACTAAGGACTAAAAACTAAGGACTAACAACTAGGGACTATAAAAAAACTAATTCCCCGTTCTCTTTCTTTCTTCCTGATTTCCAAAATTGCGCTCCTTCACATTAATCTTTGTATTTCCGAAATTGTAAACAAGAGACAAACGCACAAATCGGTTACTTTCGTTTTGGCTGTAAACCTGTTTTACGCCATTTACAACCGAAACAAAATCTTTTAGGTAAGAAGTATTAAAAATATCATTTACCAAAAACGCAACCTGCATTTTTTTCTTAAACAAATCCTGTTTGAAACCAATATCAAAACTCGATGCAAATCCTATTTCGTACA
Organism: Flavobacterium sp.; assembly: GCA_004296145.1. GTDB lineage: Bacteria > Bacteroidota > Bacteroidia > Flavobacteriales > Flavobacteriaceae > Flavobacterium. The sequence continues at coordinate 2,098 of SEBM01000044.1, read as the reverse complement.
AGCCACTTTTAAAAGGCGTGCTATACGTAAAATCAACCTGCAATTTTGTTGTTTTACCAAGTATAAAAGTATTATTTGTAGAAAAATCAACTTGTAAACTGTTTGAAATAACAGCATCAAAATCTTTGATAAGTTTAGTTTCAGATCCTAAAAAATATAATGAATTCTCCGTTTGCCACCATTCTGCAAAAGCGCCGGAATAACTTTCGCCAAGACCATAAGTCAGTCCGTTATAATAATTTTCTCTTGAAACAATCTGTGTATTTGTCTCCGGGTTTGAAGTAAAAATCACACCGTAACCAGCAGTAATAACATTCATAAAAACACTGGTTCTCAATATTTCTTTATATGAATGCGAAAACTCAAAATTATCACTAAATGAAGGTCTCAAAAACGGATTTCCCTCAGAATAACTATTACTGTTAATGTAAACTCTAAACGGATTCAATAAATCAAAACGCGGTCTGTTAATTCTTTTTCCGTAATTTAAACTAAAAGTATTGTTTTCATTTTTGGCATAAGAAGCGTAAAATGTTGGAAATAGTTTCAAATAGTTGTTTTCAGTTTCCTGATTTAAAGTTTCAGAAAATCCGTTTGTTTTGGTGTTTTCAAGACGTAATCCTAATTGTAAATTCCATTTTTCATTGATTTTTTTATTTCCATTGATATAAACCGCCTGATTATTTTCGGTGTATTTAAATCGGTTTGATTGTTCTGGATCCAAGATTGGAGTTCCGGTAATTTTATCATAATAAAGAATTTCACTTTTACTGTCTGTAAAACTCATTTTTGCTCCGTAAGATAAATTTATTGCCTGAAACGGATGTTCCATATCGGCCTTAAAACTGAAATTATTAATATCCTGATCAGAAATATTTCTTCCGGACTGATTTACATCAATAAATGAATTATTCGGAGCATAATTGTTGGCAATAAAATCTCTGTCAAATTTTGAATCGTAATTAAAGTAATCCACATCAAAAGATAATTTTCTGTTTAGCGTATCTAATTTGGTTATCATATGTGCATTATATGTTTGATTTTGTGAACCTTTGTCAGTGTAACTATCATTTAATGTGTAATTTTCTAATTGATTCTGAGTGTTATACTTGTCGATTCTGATGTCTGATTTAAAATCAGGATTATTTCTGTCATTCATAAATTGAAAACCAATTGTAGTACGTTCAGACAAATCGTAATCCAAAGCCAATTTTCCCGAAAGATTTTCATTTTTTACTTTTGTTTCACTTCTCATACTTGAAAGTCCATCCGGAAAGTACATATCCAAAGCTTCATCAGAATTTTTATAACCTGTTTTTGCGTTAATGCTGGCAGAAAATCTAAACTTGTTTTTATTATAGAAGAAATTATCACGTAAAGTATAAATTCCGTATTTATTCTGATCGTAAGAAGCTGTAGTTGTGTTTTTCCACGAATCACCAGTTCCTTTTTTCATAATAATATTGATAAGTCCGCCAGTTCCTTCGGCTTCATATTTTGCCGGCGGATTACTGATAATTTCAATATTTTTGATATCTCCTGCAGAAATTGATTTTAGGAAATTATTTAGTTCTTCACCCGTTAATTCAATTATTCTGCCATCGATCATCACGCGGGAAGTTCCTTTTCCTAAAATGGTAATCACATCGTTTTTTACCACAACGCCCGGTGCCGTATTTATAGCACTTAGCGCATCACCGCCAACTGTCGTAACATTATTCTCCAGATTATAAACCAGGCGATCTGTTTTTTGTTCAATTGTTTTCTTTTTAGACTGAATAACAACCTCGCCCAAATCTGTTGTTTTTTGTTCTAAAATTATAGTTCCTAAATCAGTATCATTTTCTATTGTAATTTCTTTTTCCAGATCTTTAAAACCTAAAAGGCTCACTCCCATTTTATAAGAACCTTTTTTAATAGTGATTTCAAAAGATCCATCTGTTTTAGTTGAAGTTCCGTCTATAATTTTTCCTTCTGAATTTGATATTGAAATGTCTGCCCATTCTAAAGGTGTTTTTTGGTCAGCTATTTTTCCTTTTAATTTAAATGATTGTGACAGACAAAATAAAGGCAATAGTAAAAAGATAAGAAGGTTTGC
>SEBM01000509.1 GCA_004296145.1 Flavobacterium sp. | reverse complement strand
GCTAAAAACGTAATTATAGCAACCGGATTTTATGATATTCCAATTGAAATGAATTTGAAAGGGGAGCAACTACCAAAAGTCCGTCATTATTATAAAGAAGCTCATGAATATGCTTTTCGTGATATTTTGGTGGTCGGAGCGAATAATTCTTCCGTTGATGCCGCTTTGGAATGTTGGAGAAAAGGTGCAAATGTGACGATGGTGATTCGTAAGAACGAAATTAACAATCGGGTAAAATATTGGGTAAAACCGGATATTGAAAACAGAATTGCCGAAGGAAGTATTAAAGCTTATTTTGAATCAAATATTACTGAAATTCGGGATAACGACGTTGAAATTCAAACTCCGAACGGAAAAGTTACCATCAAAAATGATTTTGTCCTGGCCTTAACAGGTTATAAACCAGATTTAACTTTTCTGCAAAAAATGGGAATTCAACTTTCTGATGATGAACTAAAAATTCCAACCTATAATCCGGAAACAATGGAAACCAATGTAAAAGGTTTATTTTTGGCAGGAGTCGTCTGCGGCGGAATGCAGACACATAAATGGTTTATTGAAAATTCCAGAATTCATGCTAATATGATTGTGGATTATATAACAGCATAAAAAAGTTGACCACGAATTTCACGAATTACACTAATTTGGTTCTTATATGTTGAACAAAAATTCGGGTAATTCGTGAAATTCGTGGTAAAAAAACTTTTAAGAACTGCAAGAAAGCATAGAACAACCTACTTTTGAACGTGCCCAATCCGGTCGTTTTGCAAACCACTTTTCACTTTCAGGTTGTTCGTCATATGGTTTTTGCAGTAATAAATATAATTCATCTACAAGAGAAAAATCTCCCTTGTCTGCCGCATCAATACTCAATTGCGCCATATAATTTCGCAACACATATTTTGGATTTATTTCATTCATTTTTTCGGAACGCTCTTCATCAGATAGATTTTCAGTATTTAATCTTTTCAAATAAGACGCAAACCAATTGATCCAATTTTCCAAAACATTATTGGCAATTTCTTCCGGAATATAAAAAGCATCTTTAATTTTTTCTAATACCGTTCCAGGAGAATCCGTTTTTCTGGCTTTGCTCAAATTTCTAAAAAAGATCGTCATATCAGTTTCAGACATTTGCAGATTAGTTTCCAAATCAGTAATTAATTCACTGTCAATTTCAGTTGAAGTAAATAATCCTAATTTACTTAAAAACATTGCTTTGTAATCAGAATTAAAATCATTCATAAACGATTCTAATATATCTTCAAGTGGTTTTGCATCGTTGATTAAAGGATAAATCGCATTTGCCAATTGATACAAATTCCACTGTGCAACCTGTGGCTGATTTCCAAAACGATATCGTCTGTTTTGACTGTCTGTGGTATTAGGCGTCCAATTTGGATCATAGTTTTCAAGCCAGCCATACGGGCCATAATCAATCGTGATTCCGTGAATTGACATATTATCAGTATTCATAACACCGTGAACAAAACCAACTCTTTGCCAATGCAAAATCATTTCGCGTGTTGTATCTGCAACAGTTTTAAAGAATTGTAAATACTGCTCTTTTGGTTCTCCTTGAATTTGTGGGAAATAATGTTTGATTGTATATTCTACAAATTGTTTTAAATTTTTCAATTCATTTCGCGCACTCAGCATTTCAAAACTTCCAAATCTAATAAACGATGGAGCGACACGACAAACAATCGCGCCTTTTTCGTATGCAGGATTTCCGTTGTATAAAATGTCACGCAAAACCTGATCGCCAGACTGAATCAAAGAAAGTGATCGGGTAGTGGGAACGCCCAAATAATGCATTGCTTCGGCACACAAATATTCTCTTATTGAAGAGCGTAAAACTGCCAAACCATCTGCAGTTCTGGAATATGGTGTTTTTCCGGCACCTTTTAACTGAAGCATAAAAAACTGGTTGTTATGCTCAACTTCCGTTAGGTTAATAGCGCGGCCGTCACCTAATTGTCCTGCCCAGTTTCCAAATTGATGTCCGGCGTAACACATCGCAAAAGGACGTGTTTCAGAAAGAATTTCTTTTCCCGAAAAAACATTCAAAAATTCTTCTGATTGCATTTCTTCTTTAGAAATACCAACCAATTCAGCCACAAACTCTGAAGCATGAATTAAAGTTGGATTAGCAGGTTCTGTAGGATTTACGTATGAAAATAAGGCATTTGAAATCTGACGAATTTCATTTGTTTCATCTGGATCTGCTGGTAGTTCTGCAGTAAATCTGTTTTTTATTTTTAAATTTTTCATTATGTGGTATTATTTTTTTTCAGAGATTATAAAGACAAAAAGGTTTTATAATCTATGTTTATTCTGTTTCATCTTGATAATCTGCAAAATAATATTTCCCGCAGATTTTGGAGATTATACTGATTTTATTAATTATATGCTTAACCTCCAATTAGTCAGCTAATTTATCAGCATACATTTTTTTTAATTTCTGTATTTTTGGATCAATTACGATCTGGCAATAACCGGTCTCTTTATTTTGATTGTAATAATTCTGATGATAATCTTCGGCATTATAAAATACTTCAAAAGCTTTTAATTCAGTTACAATTGGGTCAGCATAAACAGGTTGTACTTCTTCAAATACTTTTTCTGTAATTTCTTTTTGAGAATCGTCATTATACAAAACGACAGAACGATATTGTGTACCGTTATCACCGCCCTGACGGTTTAAAGTTGTTGGATCATGACTTGTCATGAAAATTGTAATCAGGTCATGATATGAAATTATGTCAGGATCAAAGGTGACCTGAATTACTTCTGCATGACCAGTTCTTCCGGTGCACACTTCCCGATAGGGCGGATTCTTAATAAATCCACCTGAAAATCCTGATTTTATTGTCTTAATTCCTTTTAAACGCTGAATTACAGCTTCTATGCACCAAAAACATCCGCCGCCAAAAGTTGCAACTGATAAGTTTTCCATAAAAATGTCTATTAAAGTTTATTTGCCCTATTAATCCGATAGAATATTGTGATAAATTTTTATAAAAATTGCTGTTTACTTAAAGATACTAAAAGGTTATCTAT
>SEBM01000508.1 GCA_004296145.1 Flavobacterium sp. | reverse complement strand
GGGGGGCATGGACGAGATACAAGCTAAACGAAAAACTGCCAATAAAAACCAATGGTTTCCAGGAAAATAATTGTACTAATTTATTCTTTTTATCTTGACTGCTTAAAGTGGCCAAAACGAATAAAATTAATGCGTAAAAAATGCCTAAGGTAACATCAAAAACTTTTACCTCAAAATGAATTTGCTTTAAAAAAGATATTTCAGTATTTCTAAACGTATAGCGTAGGGCTTTACCAATGAACACAATACCCAAAAGAATAAAAACAATTAAATATGGCGAAATTTTGCTGTAATATGTCCTAAATTTCTTTGCAGCATCTCTTGGAGAAAAAGATAAGTCAGCTGCAAGCATACCAAAAGTAAAAAGAATAATGTACGGACTTACACCTGTACCTAGATTAATATCATGATTGAACTGATAAACTAAGTAAAGCATTAATGAGAAAATAAGCGATGAAAAAACAGAAAATATCACTAATGATACCATATTAATTCTTTTCCAGATCATGATAAGAATCGGGAAAAAAAAGTAAATTCTAAATTCGACAGAAATCGACCAAAAAGCATGATTGATTCGGTGAATGGTTGATTCCCAAAAATCGTGAATTAGGAGGGAATGTAATAAAATATCGTTAAAAGTTACGGGAATACTAATATCCCAGCCTTTAGATGTTTTATCTCCTACAAAAAGAAATATGAGTAGTAGTGAAAATATCATGGCTAGATAATAAGGTGGCACAATCCTTATCAATCTCCTTGTGAAGAAAGTTCTTGACCCTCCACGAATTTGAAAGTTATTTTTTGAAACGGATAACATTAAACTGAAACCCGATACTACTATAAAAAGATCTACTGCATAGTTGCCATACATGAAGAAATTTAAAGTGGAGGTTTTTAACCAAGAATAATGATAATCTGCAATAGATTTGAAAGGATAGAATCTATCGTTATAATACTGTAAAACACTATGATGAATGACCACATATAATGCAGCCAAGGCCCTGATGGTATCAAGGTAAAATAGGTGAGTCTTTTCAGTTTTTGCAGTTTTCATTTTAGCATTAATTAGATTGTTAACTCCCTATGCCTTTTCGAACTTCTTACCATACAGGCTTAGCCAGATGATTTGGAAAGATTTCTCCAATATTCTTCTATTCAGTCTTGATCATTTCTCCATTATTTAAATTAAAAACCCTTCCTGTCTTCATATTTTACCGTCCTCCGGTTAAAACATTGTAAAACTTATTAAACCACCTGTTAAGGATGCCGCCAACAATTAAACTTAAGCTGATGATTATAACTGGAGATAATAAATAAGTCAATAAAACACTCAGTTCGGTTTTAGGTAACATATAAATCATTCCTTTTTTTATGATAATTAAAATGGGCTCGTGGAAGACATAGACAAAAAAAGAATAGCTAAACAAACTATAAAACCTGCTCTGTGCTAAATCTTTGTTGATCAGGAAAACATCATAGATCGTCCAAACAGTGACTAAACCCACCAGGACGCTGATTTTCCGTAGCAGATCAAACTGTTTTTGATCAATATTAATGGTAATGAATAGCAATATTGCAATCCAGACAATTCCCATGACCCAGTACTTTCTAGAAAATGTCAAATTAATTACAGAAGGACGTAACATGGCAACAGTTGCTCCGAGCGTAAAAAAATTGATGGAATCCATACTCAGGTAAGGCATTTGAAAATCGATACACCATAATATCATCGTAATTATTGCTAATGCGTATTTGGAAAACTTAATCAAATAATATAGAACAGGAGATAAAAACATCAGTACGATCAACTCTTTAAGAAACCACAGCTGATAGGGAATCGGATCTATAAATATTGTTCTGATTGTTTTATAAAAAGAATATTCTGCAACAAGATCTTTAGTAAAAAAAGTTTTCGAAAAAGGAATTGACTGAAGTAAAAAATAAAGCAGAAGCCCCCAAATGGACCAAAGTAAGTACGGCAGAACCAATGTTCTAAATCTTTTCTGCATTTTCGGGAAAACAGCCTTCACCGAGTTAGTATTGAGAAAAAAAAGATAAGATGATACCGCAAAGAATATGGGTACTGCCACTCCGGCAAAACCGTTAGAAATAAAATTTTCAAGAAAGAAGGTAAAACCGCGTGTGTTGAAAATGGAGCTACCTATTAGTTTTTCATCATAGTTATAGGAATGAACCAAAACCACCAAACCCATGGCGAAAGCAGATATAACTTTAATTTTCGTACCTACATACTGACTGATCATAAAGAACGTGTTTTAAACTGTTTGCAAAAAATATGTGCCGTTAATGATATAGAAAAATAATACGGATTTATGATTAACCGTAATTAATGCCAATGTCGCTTGGGTTTTTATTTGTTGATGGCACATAATCATCACCATTTCCCATTACTGAGGCTAATACTTCTACTACCTTAGCTTCGTATTTTTCTAGCGTGTAATGCGTTTTAAATCTATGTCTTCCATACTCTCCCATTTTCTTTCTTAGTCCTGCATCCGCAATTAAGATTTCAATTTTATCGGCGAGCTGTACAGCGTTTCGCTGCGGAACCAGGTATCCGGTTGTTCCATCAATCACAAGGTCAGGAATGCCTCCCTCTGGCGTAGAAATTATAGGTAACCCATATTCCATTGCTTCGAGATTAACCATTCCAAAGGTTTCATAATGATAATAGGTTGGAAAAACGAAAATATCCGAGTTTTCTAAGAACCAAACTTTCTCTGTATTGTATTTCGGCCCATGTAGGATTACCACGTCTGTTAAGCCATATTTGCTAATCAAACCATTAAATTCAAGCTCAGGCACATCAGACCACCCGCCAACATAGCTACAAGTGAAAGCTATATTTCTTTCTTTAAGGATATTACAAGCTTCTAGTAAAACTAAAACACCCTTTTCCCGCATCAAATTTCCAAGAAATAAAAGGCGGCATTTCTCTACCTTGTCGAAAATCAATTGAGGAACCTGCTCAACTCGAGTCTCTGGAATTCCTAACGGACAGTAATAAACATTACGCTCGTCTACAAATTCCTGTACATCCTGATAC
>SEBM01000507.1 GCA_004296145.1 Flavobacterium sp. | reverse complement strand
ATTAGAACGATTGTTATGGTAAATGCGATTGAACCATTTGAATAAATTAAAATTACTTTCTAACGTTGTAGTTTTTGAAGATGAGATTACTACAATTTTTGTGCCACGATAAAAATGACCTGCAGGGAACAGTTCAGTAAGAGAAGAGCATTTTATTTTTAGAAGTATGTCGAAATCCCCATATTAAATCCATCAGTAATTGACAAAGGGTTAGAAAAAATGTCTCTTTGTTTTAAATAGCGATAGTTTAGACGAATTACGGTTTGAGAAGTTGGTCTGAAACTAATGGCAGGCATTATACTCCATACATCTTCACCAATATTGCCTCCTGTCTCTTTAAATTTTCCCACATTCCAATCTACATATTCTAATCTACAGGCGATGTTTATAGTTGCTTTTTCCCATCCCAGAATTGTTTTTGTCAAGATGGGCTGTACAATATCTATAAAGCCCCCCTTTTGTTTATTTCCGAATTGTTGAGAATAAGTTTCGGGAACATCAACATAAATCCAGGCAAATTCTGTAGTGATAAAGGTTTTGATTTTTGGCAGAGTAGTGTTAAAATCCAAGGCAAAAATTGCTACACGTCTCTTCTTGTCAATAACAATTCCATCATCCTGGAATTTGTTATATATTCCACCCATATATGAAATTCCCAGTTCACCTATTTTATTATTCCTAAGGGCTAATTTTCCTGTAAATAACGGTTCGCCACTATTTATTTCTTCAAATCTTTCAGGGTTGTTTTTTGCTGCCGGCAAGAAAGTTTTATTTTCGGTGTTCTCAATTATAGAATTATCAAAACTTCCGGATAAATAGGCTTCATATCCAAACATCCAGTTTTTTGTATATTTTTTTCCAAAAAGTCCCACGCCGGCATTACTAAATGTATCGGGTAACATTTGAGTTGATGAAATTGGCCGGTCGGTAAATTCCCATTTGGGGCCGTCATGATTTTGATTGAAAGAACCAATTGGATTCAAAATTATTCCAGCCCTTAAATTTACCAAAGGATCAAACTCAACGTCTACAGATGCAAATTCAATTGCAATTTCTTTCCCTCCATCTTCAAATTCAATTTCACTTAAAAACTTCACTCTTTTACTAATGGCTGATGACATGAAAATAGATAATCTTCTGGCTTGAAATTGATGACCTTCTGATACTCCGTCTGTGGTAAGTTTTTGCCAGTTCATTTCAACGTACCCACCAATAGAAATTGGCGTTTTGTTTATATTCAATGACGGTCTATTGTAAACAGCATCCATGTTTAAGATGTTTTTTACAGTATCTTTTGGTACCCTTTTTAGTAAACTGGGGTCAATTTGTGCAAAACAATTTGCGTAAATGAAGAAAGAGATTGCTAGAAATAAAGTTAGTTTTAATCTCATTTTAAAGATATTTTTAGAATATTATTTTCTATTGCGACCGGAAATTTTCTAAGATCTGTATTTGCGGGACCGTTCTCTAAAATACCCCGGTTGCTGAATTCACTTCCGTGTGCGGGGCATTGTAATTTATCTCCAAAAACCTGTAATTCCGCACCCTGATGTGTACATAACATAAACATGGCGCAATAATCGTTTGCATCAAAACGATACACGCAAATTGGTGCTTTTAATATTTCATTTTGAATGATTATGTATTTTTTAAAGTCTGTTTCTGTTCCTTTTTGTATTATAAAATCAGAAACGGGAACTAAAAGATCAGAGTCTTTAATCTCTCTTGAAAGAATCTGGGAAGAAGCACAGCTTTGTAATAAACTTGCCCCGGTTATCCCTGCTAAACATCCAAAACCACATGTTTTTAAAAATTGTTTTCTATTCATTATCATAATGATTTTATAAATTTCAGTAAAGCTTCTTTATCTTGTGTAGACAGTTTTTCAAATGCATTTCTGCTTTGTTGCGCCTCACCGCCATGTAATGTTATGGCTTGTTCAATAGTGTGTGCACGACCGTCATGCATCAGGAATAAGTTTCCTCCTTGTGAATTTTCTGAAAGACCTATCCCCCAAAGCGGAGGAGTTCTCCATTCATATGTTTTGGCACTTCCCTCAGTGTAGCCATCATCTAATGCGCTTCCCATATCATGTAAAAGCAAATCAGTATAAGGGGCAAAAGTTTTATAAGAAAGGGCGTTTATAGGAGAATAACTTGTCTTAAGTTCACTTTTATGACAACCCACACAATTAATTTGAGTAAATATGTTTTTACCGCGAATAACACCGGTATCATTTTGATTTCGCTGAATTGGAGCTTTTAAGGTGCTTAAGTAAAAAATAACATCATTGACTTTAGCAGTTGAGATTTCAGGATCAATTTCAAAATTAGAATAATGATCAATAGGATTAAATGCAGATGTAATTCCCATATCCTGATTGTAGGCATTAACTGTTTGATGCAATAAATCAAATGCAGAGGCTTTTTTGCCATATCGTCCAATATGTTTGCTGTTTTGGGTTATTGCATTGGAAGCTGGAATTGAATAACTAGGAATAGTAACCCAGTTTACAGTTCCTGAAATACCATCTCCATTACTATCCTCAGGATCTGTCATCTGAATTAAATCATTATCCGAAACATATTGTAAAAAGCCCAAGCCTGTAAATGCCGGGGGGGTAAATTTAGAGAATGTTGCCCCGGCTGGGATTTGTTCTGGTAAGTAACCTGGTAAAGCTCTGTTTTGAAGCTGCGGGCCTCCTTGATTTAAAAATTGATTTCCTGTTTCATCAATTTGTCCAAACCGGGTAAGTGTTGTAAATAAATGCCCTTTTCCGTCTCCCGCATGGCAATTGATACAGCTCGTTCCAACAAATGTTGGTCCCAGACCAGTTTCGCGGGTAAAAACTTCGTTTACAGCTGCATCTCCTCTTAAGAATTGTGCAGATTCAGAATTAGACAAACCATCAACCGGACCATCCAGTAGTTGATCATCGGCAGGTATTTCAACATAACTTGCATCGCAAGATAAAAGCGCAAAACAAAAGATTAGCAGCAATAAAGGTTTTCTTAAAAAAATATTTTTATAGCACATGTTTTAATTTTTAGACAAATCTAAATATATTTTT
>SEBM01000506.1 GCA_004296145.1 Flavobacterium sp. | reverse complement strand
TAGATCAAGAATTCAGTAAAAGTTTTATTCTAATTTTGTTTTAGAAATAAAAGAAAACAAAAACTTATTCAAAACCATTAACTAAAAACTAATATTAAAATGAGTACACTAAAATTACAAGACGGAACAGAGATTTTTTACAAAGACTGGGGAAAAGGACAACCGGTTTTCTTTCATCATGGATGGCCATTATCAAGTGACGATTGGGATGCGCAAATGTTTTTTTTCTTAGAACAAGGTTATAGAGTCATTGCTCACGACAGAAGAGGTCACGGAAGATCGGAGCAAACTCCTTATGGTCATGATATGGATACTTATGCTTCTGATGTTGATGAGATCGTGACAGCTTTGGATCTGAAAGATGTAATTCATGTAGGGCATTCTACAGGTGGCGGTGAAGTGATAAGATACGTGGCAAAACACGGAAAAGGAAGAGTTGCAAAAGCGGCTTTGATAAGTGCTGTTACTCCAATTATGGTTCAGAATGAGAATAATCCAAACGGAGTTCCTATCTCAGTTTTTGATGACATAAGAAATAATACGGCTAATCACAGACAACAGTTTTATATCGATCTAACTTTTCCTTTTTACGGATATAACAGAGAAGGAGCGAAAGTTTCCGAGGGTATCCAGAGAAATTGGTGGAGACAGGGAATGAGCGGTTCTATTAAAGCTCATTATGATTGTATCAAAGCTTTTTCTGAAACAGATTTTACGGAAGATTTAAAAACTGCAGATGTACCAGTACTCGTTTTACATGGTGAAGATGATCAGATTGTACCTTTTGAAACGACAGGAAAAATTGCTTCCACTTTATTAAAAAACGGAAAATTAATTTCATATCCTGGTTTTCCTCACGGAATGCCAACTACAAAGGCTGAGACAATTAATAAAGATTTATTGGAGTTCTTTAAATCTTAAACTTAAAGATAATAATACAGCTACCGTAGACATTTGATGTCTGCGGTTTTTTAATGTGTTAGTTTCACTTTTTTTTTGTAATTTTGCAAACTATTATTCGTAGAGTAATCTACTGAATAATCAATACCGATATTGATAACAAAACATAAAAAAGCAAACAATGCCAAAATTAAAAACGAAATCAGGTGCTAAGAAGCGTTTTAAACTTACCGGAACTGGTAAGATTAAAAGAAAAAATGCTTTCAAAAGCCACATCTTAACTAAAAAAGAAACTAAGCAGAAGAGAAATCTTACTACTACTTCTTATGTTGCGAAAGTGGATGAGAAAGGCGTTAAACGTCAATTAGCAATTAAGTAGTTTTTATAAATCATTTTTCGGTTTATAAGAATAACAATTCAACATTTTAACCCTGAAACGGTGCACCAAAGAGAATGATATGTGAGAAATAATCAATAATAAATCATCGATTATCAATCATAAAAATCTTCCGCCCTTTTCAAAAAAAACAATTTAAATTATGCCAAGATCAGTAAATGCCGTAGCTTCTAGAGCGCGCAGAAAAAAATTAATGAAACAAGCTAAAGGTTTTTTCGGTAGAAGAAAGAACGTTTGGACTGTTGCTAAAAACGCGGTACAAAAAGCAATGCAATATGCTTACCGTGGAAGAAAAGAGAAAAAGAGAAACTTCAGATCACTTTGGATCATGCGTATCAACGCAGGAGCTAGAGAGCATGGGATGTCTTACTCTCAGTTTATGGGAGCTCTTAAAAAGAACAACATTGAATTAAACAGAAAAGTTTTAGCTGATTTAGCTATGAACTATCCTGAAGCGTTCAAAGCAGTTGTAGATCAAGTAAAATAATGTAAAATTTTTTGTTATCAATATAAAATCCTGAGTTTTTTGCTTGGGATTTTTTATTTTTATATACATTTGCTTAAAATAATTTCAAAGTATAAAATCGACGTTTAAAGTGAAAAAATTATCTACTCTTCTACTCCTTTCATTTGCAACTTACAATGCGCAGGCGCAAAGTTTTATTCAGGCTTATCAGAACAGAGCCAATGAAGTTACACAAACCAATATTACAACACTTCTTCAGGATTTTGCAGCATTGGGCGTGAAAACGACAGGTTCAATGGCTAATACAAACACTTTAAATTGGCTTAAAGCGAAATACCAATCTTATGGTTATGCAGCAAGTCAGATTACAGAAGATACTTTTACATCAGCAAGCGTAACTTCAAAAAATTTAATTATCACTAAAACAGGTACAGTTTACCCCAATATCTATGTAGTGATCTGTGGACATTATGACACCATTGCCGGAGCTGGAGTAAGTGATAATGGAAGCGGAACATCTATTTTATTGGAAGCCGCAAGAATTTTAAAAGATATTCCTACTGAATATTCCATAAAATTTATTCACTTTTCTGGAGAAGAACAAGGTTTGGTGGGAAGTATACATTATGTCAACAATGTAGTTTTTCAAAACAACGTACGTCAATTAAATTTAAGAGTTGTTTTCAACATAGATCAGGTTGGTGGACAATTGGGAAATACAAACAGCGCCATCAAATGTGAAAGTGATCAAAGCGGACAAACCGCTAATAACGCTCAATCTTTGGCATTTACTCAACAGCTTGCAACATGTACCACACTTTATTCTCCACTTCAATCTGTGATGTCAAATGCATATGCTTCAGATTATATTCCATTCGAAAATAAAGGTGAAATTATTACAGGTTTTTATGAAAATGTAAGAAGTTTTAACGAACATACTGTAAACGATACTTTTGCAAATGTAGATCCTACTTATGTTTACAATGTTGGAAAAGCTGCAGTTGGAGCCCTTCAGCATTTTGCAGTTGCAACAACTACTTTAGCAGTCAACGAAACTCAGGAAAATCAATTGGAATCTGTAAAAATATATCCAAATCCTGCCAAAAATTTTGTCAAATTAGAATTATCCAGCAATATCAAAAATTTCAGGGTTGAAATTTCGGATATGAGCGGAAAATTAGTTTTAATAACAGAAAATGAAACAGAAATCAACGTTTCAGATTTACAGAACGGAGTGTATGTTTGCTCTATAAAAGCTAATGACCAGAATATAACAAGGAAAATTGTTATTGAAAAATAATCTTGGAA
>SEBM01000043.1 GCA_004296145.1 Flavobacterium sp. | reverse complement strand
AAATAAAGGCAATAGTAAAAAGATAAGAAGGTTTGCTTTTTTCATAATTTGTAATTTTAACTTGTTTCGATTAATTTGAAGCAAAGTTGCCTTAGAAATTTTCGGAATTCGACCGACAAAAAAAAGTCGAACCAATTTCTATTTGAGAAATCAGTTCGACTTTATTGAGCGCGAAGTACGACTTTTTACAAAACCTTAATTATGAAACACTTCGATAAGCTGTAGGCGTTAAATTTGTATATTTTTTAAAAGAAGTATTAAACGAAGATTTGGAATTAAAACCCACTTCGTATAAAATTTCAAGAACCGTAAGCTGATTTTTTGACTGATCTTTCAAAATTTGCATTGCTTTTTGAATACGATATTCATTCACAAAATCAAAAAAATGCTGATCCATATGATGATTGATCAAAATTGACAAATCCCGAACCGGAATATTAATCTGATTTGAAAGTTCCTGAATAGTCAGCGACGGATCCAGAAAAGGCTCTTTCTCTGTCATATATTGTTTGAGGGAAGTAATTTGGCTATTATACGCTTCATTTTGAGTTTCCTTTACTTCGATAGTTTCGGATTGTTCTTTTGGAATAATATCTTTTGCTAATTGTAGTTTCGAATTAATCCCTCTGAAAAGTTCGGGATGATTTAGCGCTTTCATTATAAACCAACACGTTATAAATAAAGCCACGCTTCCGACGATAACATTTGCCCAAAGAAATATCTCTTTAAAATCACTATAACGCAATACGTTTTTTAACGCTACAATACTATGCGCTACGAGAAAAACACATGTCATCTGAAAAAGCCATTTATAAGTAGATGCACTCGGATCTGTATAGTTTTCGCGATAAATTTCTTTATATTTTTTTAAGATCAGAAACACACTAACGATATAAAAGGCATATTGAAATTCAATCAGAATTTGAAAAAAATACAACTCCGGCATTTGATTGTGTGTCTTAAATATAAGTTCTTTTTCTACATCACCTGACAAATAAAGTCTTGGTAAAAAAACTAAATTAACAACTATAAGAGGAAGTAAATGAAGTATATGTTTCCACTTTAACCTAAAATCAGAATAACATACAGAAAGTACATAAAGATAAAACAATGGCATTCCCATCAAACAGGTCGTCCATCTAAAAATCTCCAGATTCAGGTATTTTTCAGTAAAAGCATAAATAAAAAATCCGCTTAAGTCTATTGCAGAGAAAATAAAAAACCATGCAAATAAACGGTTTGCCAATTTATTTTGGGTTTTAACTGTCAGTAAAAAAAAGGCCAATAATAAAGAAACAAAAACCGAAATTTTGGCAATTGCCTGCAATAAATCTAATTTATCCATTTAACTTATAATATTTAACAAATATAATATTTTAGTTCATTCAGCCTCGTTTTGAAAAATATTACAGAAAAAGAAACCGATAAAAAGATTCAAAAATCATTATGAGTTTGGCTTCTAATTTTTTCGGGATTGCAATAAAAAACAGTAATTTTGGACAAGACCAATTATACTACAAATGAGCTTTACAAAAACCACAGAACAAGCATCAAAATACGAGCATTTAGAAAAAATGTCAGTTCATGAACTGCTTACTAATATCAATAACGAAGATAAAACTGTTCCGAACGCTGTAGAAAAAGCGATACCACAAATTGAAGCTCTTGTTGCAGAAGTTGTAGCAAAGCTAAAATTAGGCGGAAGAATTTTCTATATCGGAGCCGGAACATCAGGACGTTTAGGCGTTGTTGATGCGTCTGAGTGTCCGCCAACTTTTGGTGTTCCTTTTGATTTAGTAAACGGAATTATTGCGGGTGGCGACACCGCTATTCGTCGCGCCGTAGAAAATGCCGAAGACAATGCAACGCAAGCCTGGATTGATTTACAGGCAAATAATATCGGAGAAAATGATGTCGTGATTGGAATTGCTGCGTCTGGAACAACTCCGTACGTTATTGGAGGATTAGAAACCTGCAATCAAAATAATATACTTACGGGTTGTATTACTTGTAATGCAGGAAGTCCGTTGGCTTTAACAGCACAATTTCCTATTGAAGTTGTTGTTGGTCCGGAATTCGTGACGGGAAGTTCAAGAATGAAAGCTGGAACTGCTCAGAAATTGGTTTTAAACATGATTTCGACTGCTGCTATGATTCAGCTTGGAAAAGTAAAAGGCAACAAAATGGTCGATATGCAATTGAGTAATGTCAAATTGGTTGATCGTGGCGTAAAGATGATTATGGGAGAAATTCCAGTTTCATACGAAGAGGCTTCTGAATTATTACATAAATATGGAAGCGTGCGTAAAGCCGTTGATAATTATAATAAATAAAGTTTTCTGCAAATGTGATTTAACCGCAAGGTTCGCAAGGATTGACGCAAAGAACGCAACCTGAAACTTTAAACAATAAAAACCTGAAACAAAACAAAAATGTCTACAAATAAACAATTACTAGGAAAAGGTATTAAATACTTATCAGGTTCATTGCCTCTTTTATTTATTGGTCCGTCTTTGATTTATAATGCATTTATGAATCAGCATACAGATTGGCATTATCTTGTTTTAGGAATCGGAATTGTTACTTGTTTAAGTGCTATGTTTCTGATTTTTTACGGATTGAAGGTTATAATGAAAGGGTTGTTTAACGACTAAATCTTCAACGTAGTTTACAATAAAAAAACATTCATGGAAAGTTTAATACACATTCAGAAAACATTCGAGAAAGTCGTTTACATTGACAAAAAAATAAACAATCGGGAATTTGAAGATTGTGTTTTTAAAAACTGTGATTTTTCTAACAGCAATTTTGCCAGTAATACATTTCTAGACTGCGAATTTATTGACTGCAATTTGTCTATGACCAATTTGACGGGAACAAGTTTAAAAAATGTGAGTTTCAAAAACTGTAAACTTTTAGGAATCGCTTTTAATGAATGTGATGATTTTCTTTTTCAGGTTCATTTTGATGAAAGTACGCTGGATTACGCTGCTTTTTCGAACAAAAAAATGCCCAAAACAAAGTTTATCAATTCCTCGTTGCGAGAAGTAACTTTTATTGGAGTCAATTTAACCAGTTCGGTTTTTGATAATTGCAATCTTGACGGAGCTATTTTTAATGATACACAATTGGCAAGTGTAGATTTCAGGACTGCTTACAATTATAAAATCGATCCCGAATTTAACCCAATGCGAAAAGCACAGTTTTCGACTCAGGGAATTGTGGGGCTTTTAGATAAATACGACATTAAAATTGTGTAACCATGAATACTTCAGAATCTTATTTAGAAAGTGTAAAAAAGCAGTTTTTATATTATAAAATGTTAGGCGAAAAAGCGATCGCACAACTCGAACCAGAACAGCTTTTTGTTTCTGTAAATGAAGATACCAATAGTATCGCTGCCATTGTAAAGCATATTTCAGGAAATATGCTGTCGCGCTGGACAGATTTTCTAACTTCTGATGGCGAAAAAGAATGGCGAAACCGCGATTCTGAATTTGAAAATGACATAAAATCTAAAGACGAAGTGATACAGCTTTGGGACAAAGGATGGGAATGTTTTCAAAACGCTTTAAACAGCCTGAAATCAGAACAGCTTTCAGATATTATTTATATTAGAAACGAAGGCCACACGGTTATAGAAGCCATTAACCGTCAATTGGCGCACTATCCGTATCATGTTGGTCAGATTGTTTTTTATGCGAAACAATTAAAAAAGGAAGATTGGAATAGTTTATCGATTCCGAGAAATAAATCCGGAAATTACAATGCCGAAAAGTTTGCCAAGGAAAAAGAAATTAAGAACTTTACCGACGACGAATTAAAAAGATTGAAATGATAGATTATTATGCAAATTTTGGAGGTACATGCTGGTGGATTTTTATTAAATTTTGTCAAACGAATTTAGCTGAAGAACAAAGTTTAAAAAACAAAAAACGAAATTTAATTTTTCTTACTTTTCTAACTTTGATACTTTTCTTTTTATTCTTTAATTAAAAAAGATCTTTTGAAAACCAGTGCCCTAGCCCTGATGGAAGCGGCATCCTTTTGTCTCGTTTCTTTAACGAGACAAAAGATATAGCGGACAGCAGGAAATAGCTCCTTAAAAACAATTTACAATTACTTATGAAAAAAATTATATTCTTACTTCCGTTATTAGGATTGATATCGTGCTATAATGCCGAACAAAATTGCAAAGATTTTAAAAATGGAAAATTCAAATTTGATTTTGAAGTAAATGGCGTTAAAAAAACAACCATTTTTGAACGTAAAGACAGTATTGAAATCGAAACTTTTGATGGGAAAACAGATACTTCGACGGTACGCTGGGTTAGCGATTGTGAATATATTTTGCAAAAAAAACACCCAAAAAATATGGCTGAAGAAAAAGCGATAAACATGAAGATTTTAACCACTACCAAAGATTCTTATACATTTGAATTTGGAATGGTTGGATCTGAAGAAAAGCAACGCGGTACGGTTGTCAAAATCGACTAATTATAACATTTTATAGATTTAAGCTCCTTTTTTTGGAGCTTTTTTTATGTCTTTTTATTTGAAATAAATTTTAAAGGTGTTTCTTTTACATTTCTATTTTAAGTCTTACATTAGAACCTAAATCTAACGCATGAAAAATACCATTTCGCATAGAGTTGCCGACTTTTTAAAGGGTTATCCGCCTTTTAGTTTTTTGCATCAAGCAGATCTCGAAAAGTTATCTGAACAAATTTCTATTGTTTATAAAGATAAAGACGCTGTTATTTTTGCTGAAAATGACAAAACGCATGATTCTTTTTATGTCGTTCATAAAGGTGCTGTTGCTTTAAAGAAAAATCAGAAAAATGTTGTTTTGGACATGTGTGATGAAGGTGATATTTTTGGCCTGCGCCCACTTTTGGCACAGGAAAATTATATTATGGAAGCTGTAACGCATGAGGAAAGTATATTATATGCGATTCCGATTGCCGTTTTTAAACCTTATGCTTTGGAGAACCGGAATGTTGGTAATTTTCTTATTGAGAGTTACGCTTCGAACACCAAAAATCCGTATTCAGATATTCACAAAGACAAGCTTTATGGCGATGATTTACTTCACGAATCAATGCATTCTGATAGTCATTCGTTTGATTTACAACCCATAAAATATTCCAAGAAAATTGTAACATGTGGTCCGTCAACTACTGCCAGGGATATTGCTAAAATCATGACAAAGAAAAAAGTGGGAGCCATATTAATCGTTGACGAGATGCTGCCAATTGGTATTATTACAGATAAAGATCTTCGTAACAAAATTGTTACTGGTGATTATTCAATTCTGACAACCGCCGAAACGATCATGACCAAACCTGTAATTACGTATCCTAAAAAAATGACGGTTACCGAGGCGCAAATGGCGATGATGAAAAGCAATATCAGTTATTTATGTCTTACTAAAGACGGAACTGTCAATACAAAAGCAGTCGGAATTTTATCGAAACATGATGTAATGGTGGCATTGGGAAATAATCCTGCTGTTTTGATTAAGGCATTAAAAAGAGCCAAAAAAGCAAAGGATATAAAACCAATCCGTGCGAGAATCATGCAACTATTGCAAGGATATTTAGATCAAAATATTCCGATGACCTTGATTGCCAAAATCATAACCGGATTAAATGAAGCTTGTACAACTCGTGTTATTGAAATTTCTTTAGAAAAAATGAGTAGCGCACCGCCTGCAAAATTTGCATGGCTGGCGTTGGGAAGTCAGGGAAGAAGCGAGCAAATGCTGCATACAGATCAGGATAATGCCATTGTTTATGAAAATGTTTCGGATGTTTTTAAAGAGGAAACAAAAGTATATTTTCAGAAATTTGCCACCCTTGTTAATAAAGGTCTTTTTGAAATTGGTTATGATTATTGCCCTGCCGAAATGATGGCTTCGAACCCAAAATGGTGCATGAGTCTTGATGAATGGAAAAACCAGGTACATCATTGGATTACAAATCCTGGAAAAAATGAAGTTTTATTGTCTTTTATCTTTTTTGATTATAGTTTAACGTATGGTGACGCAGAAATTACCAATAATCTTTCCGATTTTATTTTTGAGACCGTAAAAGCCAATCCTGTATTTTATGTACATTTAGTGAGCGGTGCATTGCAAAGTCCCTCTCCTACTGGTTTTTTTAGACAGTTTTTGGTAGAACAGGATGGTGCAAACAAAGATAATTTTGATATTAAAAGAAGAGCGTTAATGCCTCTTACTGACGCAGCAAGAGTTTTGATTTTATCTCATTCTGTAAAATCAATAAGCAATACTGCAGAACGTTTTGAAAAATTAGCTGAACTTGAACCAAATAACAGAGAGTTGTATTTGTCTTGTTCTTATTCATTCAAAGCTTTATTAAAATTCAGGACTAAACAAGGTCTTTTGCATAATGATTCAGGTCAGTTTATTGCTTTGGAAACCTTGTCTAAAATGGAAAAAATAAAACTAAAAAGAACTTTTAAAACGATTAAAGAGCTTCAGGAATTAATTAGTATCCGATTTAATATTTCAAATATCGTATAAGCATGGGTTTATTTAATTTTTGGAAGAAAGAAGAAAATCTTTTCGATGAAAACGTAACAATCGAAGAAACCCGTTTTGTAGTATTAGATACAGAAACAACGGGATTTGATTATGAAACTGATCGGATTTTATGTATTGGAGCTTTGGTTTTACAAAATGGAGTTATCTCTATTCAGGATAGTTTTGAAATGTATCTCGAACAGGATCACTATGATAAATCGACTGCTCAAATTCACGGAATATTAAAAGATTTACTTATTAAACGTCCTACTGAATCTGAAGCACTAGAAAAATTTTTGGCTTTTTTGGAAGATTCTATAATCATTGCTCATCACACTATTTTTGATATTACGATGATTAATCGCGCATTAGAAAGAAACGGTTTTCCTTTGTTGACGAACATGACTTTAGATACTGCAAGCTTATATAAAAGAACCTTAATAAAATCTCATTTGTTTGAACGAAAGGATCATTATACATTGGATGATCTTGCCGATAAATTTGATATTTCTAAAAAAGACCGACATACCGCTTTGGGAGATGCCTATATCACTGCTATTGCTTTTTTGAAGATTATAAAAAAATTGAAAGAGAAAAAAGAGATCAATTTGAGTCAGCTTTTTAAATAAAAATGCTGAGAAATTCTCAGCATTTTTATTTAATTATCTATAAACAAACGATACGGAAATACATTTGATGATCTGCTTTTTAAGTATTTCATGAAACTCTCACACAAATAATCCCACTCGGCAGCAGATAATTTTTCTTTTTCTACTGAATTTGCTTTTATAAAAATGTCAACTGTTCTGCTGAATCCGGCTTTTAATGAAATCTCTTTTCGTGTTCCTTTTTCGATTTTTATATCGTTAATTGTATTTTTAAAATGATTATAACCCAGAGCTTTTATATCAGCAGCCGTTACAATTCGTCCATGCGTTAACAAGGCATTCCGATACGCCAGGATTCGGTCTCTGTTATTTTGTTTGTTTGCACCTCCGACGGTATTTGTCATTAATGTTATCTGGCCGCTCACAAAAAGCATATCATCTGAAGATCCTAACATTGTTCCGGCTTTTATATCATTACCTTCTTCGGCGCAGGTTGACCAATAATTTATCCCAAATGTTTTATTAGAAGATTCAGCGTTTTTTGGCCTAATCATTAAATAAGGATCATTATTTTTAGTAAAATTAGTTTCTTTTGCCTGTTGCTCTACTGAAGCAAGTAATTGGTTCATCTCAATTAAGGCGCTGCTCATAAAATCTTTTCCTAATCCTGAAAAAGCAGAACTTTCATCTTTTAGTAGATCTAAAACATTTTGAAGTAATTCTGAAGCTGTCCTTGAATCGAACCGCGAAACTCCTCCTGTTCTAATGACTGCATTTCCATCTTCCAAAACAGCCTCGCCGAACTCTTTTATTTCATAATGTTGATTAAAAGGGTCAATAACAGAATCTATATCCCGGTGCACCTCCAGGATATGTCGGATATGAAGAAGGTGGATTACTAGTAAATAAAATCAGACAAAAACCTTATTCTATTGTCTTATTTGATGAAATTGAAAAAGCGCATACTTCAGTTTATGATGTTTTTTTACAAATTATGGATGAAGGAAAACTTCATGACCGATTAGGAAAAGAAGGTGATTTTTCTAATGCTATAATCCTGTTTACATCTAATATTGGAGCAGATCATATTGTTGAAACCTTTAATCAAGGCCAAATTCCATCATCAAACTCTTTAATGGAAATTATGGCGAATTATTTCAGACCTGAATTTTTAGGACGTTTAACCGAAATTATTCCGTTTGCACCTATCAGCAAAGAAAATGCTTTGAAAATATTTGATATTCACCTGAAAAAAGAATTTTTAGATTTATTAAAAACAATAAATATAACTGTTGATATTCCGCTTGAAGCAAAACGTTTTCTTGCCGAAAATGGATTTAATAACAAATATGGTGCAAGACCAATAAAAAATATTATAAAAAGTCATTTAAGAAGACCATTAGCAAAAAAAATAATCTCAGGAGAAGTTGCAGATGGTGATATAATAAATGTTAGAATTGAAAATGGAGAAGTCAAATGGATAAAAGAAAATGTTTTGACAGATTCTATAATCTAGTAAAACCCGTTTATAAAAAAAACGCTGAGAAATCTCAGCGTTTTTTTATTTATTATTCTAAAACCAATCCTATTTGGCCATCGTCATCAAGTTCTGTGTCTACAGACTCATCTTCTGATAATTCTATTTTCTCAGGAATTTCTTCAACAGGTTCATCATAAGGGAGTGGCTCTAACAAATTAACTTGTTTTAATTTATCAGTAGTTAATTGATTTCCTAAGGCTTTAAAACCTTTTACGGCTATAAAGTCTTCTACATCTATATGCAAATCATCTTTTTGCACTCCTTTTACTTTGGCAAAAATAAGCTGCGCTAACGGGCGATAATCTGTCGATACAATTTCTAATTGCGAATTTGGATGATCTGTAATGAAGCTTTCTTCTTTTCCTTCACTTTCTACAAGGAAACGTTTTAAGAAATAACGTTCTTTTTCTCCGTCGTAATAAATGGCAGAAATTGGCTTTTTAGGTTTCCATTTCTCCAGTACAATCATATCTTCGTCGAAATGAGTTGATAATTCCGGAATAATAACCTTCAATTTACCAGACTGACTGATTACTAATATTTTATCACTTGGTTTGAATTCGCCTAATAATTCACCTCTGGCATCAACGTTTAGGCGTTTTACGGTATCATCAAACCAAACTTTTCTTGGCAGTAAAGTCGAAATTCCTTTTTCTTTTAATTCAATTTTCTTGATTGGATATTTAGTTACTAAATTTCCTTTTGATGCACGGCCTTTAATAGCCAAAGCAGCAAAATCTATATCGAATTTCAGTTTTTTGATCGTTCCAATCT
The DNA here is from genome assembly GCA_004296145.1 of Flavobacterium sp. Lineage (GTDB taxonomy): Bacteria > Bacteroidota > Bacteroidia > Flavobacteriales > Flavobacteriaceae > Flavobacterium. The sequence continues at coordinate 4,096 of SEBM01000043.1, read as the reverse complement.
GGCGAAGTAAAATAGTAACTACCTCAGCTTCTCCGTTTGGATTATGAGAAAAATATACCACTTGCGAACCGTTTGTTCCGTTTGTCAAGTCATAAGGTTTATCTCTTGTAACTCCCGTAACGTTGAAACGTTTGATATAAGAAGGGCCCGATTTTCCGTCACGGTAAATCATATTGTAGATCGTACGTTTATCGCTTTTATCAAAAACAGCAATATGAATGATATCTTTACCCACAAATGTTTTGGCATCGACTTTTGTTATCATCATTTTACCATCACGTAGAAATACAATTACATCATCAATATCAGAGCAATCGGCAACATATTCGTCTTTTTTCAGACTTGTTCCTACGAAACCTTCTTCTCTGTTTACATAAAGTTTTGTATTTCTTAAAACTACTTTTGTAGCCTCAACATTATCAAAAACACGAAGTTCGGTCTGACGTTCACGTCCTTTACCATATTTCTCTTTTAGTTTTGTAAAGTAAGCAATTGCAAAATCAACTAAATGTTCTAAGTGATGCTCCACTTCTTTCATTTCGTCTTCCAATTTCGCGATAAAATCATCTGCTTTATCAGAGTCAAAACGGGTAATACGAATCATCGGAATCTGAGTCAATCGCATTAAATCATCATCATTAATTTCTCTTACAAATGATTTTTTGAAAGGCTCAAATCTGTCATACAAATACTTGTAAAGTGATTCCCTGTCTCCGTATAATTTGAAGTCAATGTACATTTCTTCACGAATGAAGATTTTTTCTAAAGTAGAAAAATGCCATTTATTTTTTAATTCTTCTAATTGAATTTCTAATTCCTGACGTAATAAATCAACGGTTCTTTCTGTCGAAATTTTCAACATATGAGAAACCCCGATAAACAACGGTTTATTATCTTCAATTACACAACCTAATGGCGCTACAGAAGTTTCGCAGGCTGTAAAAGCAAACAAAGCGTCAATAGTTTTATCTGGAGAAACGCCTGGGAAAAGATGAATTAAAATCTCAACATCCGCAGCCGTATTATCTTCGATTTTCTTGATTTTGATTTTACCTTTATCATTGGCTTTCAAAATACTATCAATCAAGGTTGTTGTATTTGTTGAGAACGGGATCTGCGTAATTACCAGTGTATTTTTGTCTAACTGGGCAATTTTAGCACGCACACGCACACGTCCGCCACGCATTCCGTCGTTATAATTAGAAACATCTGCAATACCCTGCGTCATGAAATCAGGATAAAGTGTAAACGGTTTTCCTTTTAATATTTTGATCGAAGCATCTATTAATTCATTGAAGTTATGAGGCAAAACTTTTGTTGAAAGTCCAACCGCAATACCTTCTGCTCCTTGTGCCAAAAGCAGCGGAAATTTTACCGGAAGATTATTTGGTTCTGCACGACGACCATCGTACGAAACTCCCCAATCTGTAATTTTTGGAGAATATAAAACCTCTAAAGCAAACTTAGATAAACGCGCCTCGATATAACGCGAAGCTGCCGCACCGTCGCCTGTTAGTATATTTCCCCAGTTTCCCTGGCAGTCAATCAATAAATCTTTCTGACCGATTTGTACCATAGCGTCACCAATACTCGCATCTCCGTGTGGGTGATACTGCATGGTGTGACCAACTACATTGGCAACTTTGTTATAACGACCATCATCCAGCTCTTTAAGCGAGTGCATAATACGACGCTGTACAGGTTTGAATCCGTCTTCGATAGCAGGAACCGCACGTTCCAGAATTACGTACGACGCATAATCCAGAAACCAGTCTTTGTACATTCCGGTTACTTTGGTAATTACATCTTCGCCCTCTTCTTCCTGGTTTTCGTAAAAATGCTGTCCTTCAAAATGCTTGGCATCTACATTTATAATTTCGTCAGAATCATCATCCTGATTTTCATCAGTCTGATTATCATCGTAATTATTTTCGTCTTCGTTTGGAATTATGTTATCGTCTTCTTCGTCTTTCATTATTTTGATTCCGAGATTATTTATTTAACCTGAACATTTTCAATTGTATTCTCTTTCTTCTTTAAGCTTTTAATCACAAAATAAGTGACAGCAAAACTTAAAACGAATGCAATTATCATGTAAATCAATGTTTTCTTATTCATGTTTTCTAAGCTTCTTCAAGTTCATCAATTTCTACCTTCAGATTTTTGATGATAAACTCTTGTCTGTCCGGTGTGTTTTTTCCCATGTAGAAAGATAATAACTGCTCAATAGATGTATTTTTATCCATCATAATTGGATCAAGTCGAATCGTATCTCCAATAAAGTTTTTAAACTCATCTGGCGAAATCTCTCCTAAACCTTTAAATCGGGTGATTTCCGGTTTTGGTTTTAGCTTTTCGATGGCATCTTTTCGTTCTTCTTCAGAATAACAATAAATGGTTTCTTTTTTATTACGAACCCTGAAAAGTGGTGTCTGCAAAATATACAAATGCCCTTCTTTGATTAATTCCGGGAAAAACTGCAAAAAGAAAGTAATCAACAACAAACGAATGTGCATACCGTCGACATCGGCATCGGTTGCGATTACGATGTTATTATACCTTAATTTTTCTAATCCGTCTTCGATATCTAATGCCGCTTGAAGCAAGTTGAATTCTTCGTTTTCATACACAATTTTTTTAGTCATTCCGTATGAATTCAAAGGCTTACCACGCAAACTGAAAACGGCTTGCGTATTTACGTCGCGTGACTTTGTAATCGATCCCGAAGCCGAATCTCCCTCGGTAATAAAAAGCGTGCTTTCTAAGTTTCTCGGGTTTTTGGTATCCGGAAGATGCGCCCGGCAATCTCTTAATTTTTTATTGTGCAGATTGGCTTTTTTAGCACGATCTGTAGCCAGTTTTCTAATTCCGGATAATTCTTTACGCTCACGTTCTGCCTGAAGAATTTTACGTAATAAGGCATCTGCTGTCGGTGTGTTTTTATGTAAATAATTGTCAAGTTTTGTTTTCACAAAATCATTTACAAATGTACGTACAGAAACTGCCGGCGTTCCGTCATCAGATCCCATATCTGTAGAACCTAATTTGGTTTTGGTCTGAGACTCAAAAACAGGTTCCATAACTTTAATACTAATCGCACTTACAATCGATTTACGAACGTCTGATGCTTCGAAGTTTTTGTTATAAAACTCACGGATGGTTTTTACAATTGCTTCTCTGTAAGCTGCTAAGTGGGTTCCTCCCTGTGTGGTATTCTGACCGTTTACAAAAGAGTGATATTCTTCGCTGTATTGTGTTTTACTGTGTGTTAGAGCGATTTCGATATCATGATCTTTCAAATGAATAATCGGATATTCTAAATCATCTTCGTTTATGGTTTCTTCTAATAAATCGCGAAGACCATTTTCTGAAACGTATTTTTCACCATTAAAAATAATAGTCAATCCATTGTTTAGATAACAATAGTTTTTGACCATTTTGATCACATATTCTAAACGGAATTTATAGTTTTTAAAGATTGATTCATCCGGCGTAAAAGTTACTTTTGTTCCTTTTCGTTTTGTTGTTTCAATTACTTCTTCTTCCTGAACAAGATTTCCTGCAGAGAATTCTGCTGCTTTTTGTTTGTCGTCACGAACAGATTCTACACGGAAATAATCCGACAAAGCATTTACTGCTTTTGTTCCGACACCGTTAAGACCAACCGATTTCTGGAAAGCTTTAGAATCGTACTTTCCTCCGGTGTTCATTTTCGAAACTACGTCGACTACTTTACCCAACGGAATTCCACGTCCGTAATCACGAACAGAAACCGTTTTATCTTTAATGGTTACCTCAATAGTTTTTCCGGCACCCATAACGAACTCATCGATACAGTTGTCCAGAACCTCTTTTAAAAGAATATAAATACCATCATCCGGTGATGATCCGTCCCCTAATTTCCCGATGTACATACCCGGACGCATACGAATATGTTCCTTCCAATCGAGTGAACGAATATTATCTTCGTTGTATTGATTTTGCTCTAGCATAAATGAATTTAGGATTTTTGGCTAATGTACCATTTATCGGTAAAAAATAAAAGCATATTTTTTTTTTGTTACGAATAATAACACTTTAAAATCTATTTAAATTG
>SEBM01000505.1 GCA_004296145.1 Flavobacterium sp. | reverse complement strand
GGATTTGTTTATCAATGAAAATGTCTTCTTTTAAATTATTAATGAATCAAAAAAGTAATTTTTTATAATGGAACATATAAATTTTCTTGCCTTCGCAATGCCTGCATTTTTTCTCTTTTTGTTTATAGAGTACAAAATAATGCAGCAAAGAAAAAGACCGGAAATCTTCAATTATGAAAGCTCTGTTTCGAATATTAGTATTGGTATTGCCGAAAGATTAATTAACTTATTTATTGCTGCGAGTTTTTATCAATTGTATTATTTTATCTATAATAATTATCGCGTTTTTGACATTCCAACAAATGCATTTATCTGGTTTGCCTTAATTCTGGCGACCGATTTTGTATGGTATTGGTACCACAGATTAGGTCACGAAGTCAATTTTTTCTGGGCAGCGCATATTGTACATCATCATAGCGAAGAATTTAACTTTACGGCTGCAGCAAGAATCACCACTTTTCAGGCAGTTGTGAGAACCGGTTTTTGGTGTGTTTTGCCGTTTGTAGGCTTTCATCCAGCAATGGTAATTACGATGTTGATTGTTCATGGCGCTTATTCTTTCTTTACGCATACACAGCTTATCGGAAAGATAAAATGGCTCGAATATGTTTTTGTAACGCCTTCTGTTCATGGGGTTCATCATGCTTCTGACGAAAAATATCTGGATAAAAATTACGGAGATATGTTCACTTTTTGGGATCGTCTTTTCGGAACCTTCCAAACAGAAGAAGAAAAACCAAAATACGGATTAACGCATCCTCTGAAAAGCTATAGTTTTCTTTGGCAGCATTTTCATTATTACTTCGAAATTTACGAATTAATGAGACGCTCAAAAGGTTTTAAAGAAAAATGGAAAGCCGTTTTTGGCAGTCCTGCACATATGGATCAGGATATTCGTCCGATTTTAGAAAAGCGTTTTTTACAGGATAAAGCCTGTCCAAATCAAAGATTACGTTTCAAAAATTACCTTTATATTCAGTTAGGAATCTGCACTTTGTTTTTAACTGTTTTTACTTATTATTTTGATTATTTAGAACTGTACGACAAGGTTTTTGTGCTTTCTTTTATATTAATCACTTTAATAAATTGTGGCGCTTTATTAGAACAACGCAAATGGATATATTATTTAGAATATGGACGTATTTTTATAATTACAACTTATTTTCTCTATGAAGAAGATTTACTGATATTTTTGTTTGTTCCGGTTGCAGTGATGATTTTTGCAGAACAATTGTTCTCGTTGAGTAAACGTTACCAAAACGTAGTTTTGCAATTGGAAACTGCAGATTAAAATTAAAACTTTTTTAAGAACAGTTTGTCATTTCGACTGAAAGGAGAAATCGCACAAGAAGATCGACAAAGATTGTCTATACACTTTGCGGAATTTCTAGTGCGATTTCTCCTTCGTCGAAATGACAAAATTATGTTTTTAAAATCTTAGCAACTTAGAAGCTCAGTACCTTAGAACCTTAATTTAAATCGTTTTAATCGCCATAATCTTCTCCTCAAAAGTATCCTTAAAATCAGATTTGCTTTTAATTCTTGTTTTATACGTATAGATTGTAGCCACAGAAAGTTCAAGAAACTCTGCCATTTGACTGCTGTCCTGAATTCCTAATCTGTATAATGCAAATATTCGGAGTTCAGTATTTAGAAGTTCTCCTTTCTTGACAATACATTTATGATCGTTTGGAAATAAATGATTAAAATCAGTCACAAAAGTGGGGAATAATTTCAGGAAGATTTCATCAAACTGATGAAACAGATTTTCGCGTTCTTCCTTCACATTATAGCGTTTTAAACTCGCAATAACTTCATCTGTTTTCTTTGTAATAATTTTGTGAAGCGTACTTTTTTGTATGTGATCTATTTTATTAATGAAAGCCGAAGTCGCTTTAATAAAATAGGTAATATATTCTTCCTTAATCGCATTGGCCTCGCTCAGACTAATATTCATTTCCTGAAGCTGGCTGTAAGAAGAAGCCATAATTTTTCTCGCTCTGTTTCTTTCCTTTAATTGTTTAAAAATAATAATCAGAAACAAAATAATAATGACTGTAAGTATCGTAAGCAGGATAATGATCCTTTCTAGTTTGTCGTTTTTGTCCTTTACATTATTAAGTTGTGCTTTTTCAATAATCGGAAGTATAGACGAAATCTCAATTTTGCGATGTCTGGCGTTGTAAAAAGTCGCATCATCCATAGCAATATTAATATATTCATTGGCTTTGTCCAGATAACCCATTTTAAAGAGTTCGTTGGCAAGGTTTCGCAAAGCAACCGTTTCTTTAGTAGCGTTTTTAACGTCTGCAATAGCAGCAAGCGCGAGATATTCAATGGCTTTTTTAGTGTAGCCTCTTTCAGAATAAATATATCCTAAACTGGAAGTCGCAATTCCGTAATAATCAGGAGGTAAATTATAGTTGTTAATCCAGTAACTAAAAGCAAATTCGGCACCTCGCCAGTCCTGTTGTTTTAATCTTTTTAAGCTTTCGGCCGCCCAATATTCGTTTGTATTGGTTCCGATTAACTCCAAAGCTTTTTTCAGGAAATGATTTCCCTGTTGTACATAATGAATGTTAAATCGCTGATCACGGTTATAATCGGCTAAATCATAATACGCACGGGCTTTTATATTATAATATTCAAATTTATTTTTTAAGTCGAGTTTTTGGTCGTCAATGACATCCAGGGTATCAATAGCTTCTTTAAACAAACCAGAAGAAAGCAATACAAAACCTTCCTTAATTCGGCTTTTTGCCAAAAACTTAGGTTCTTTTAGTGCAATGGCTTTAATTTTTGCTTCTTCCAGATAATAATATGCAGAATCATATTTGAAGGATTTATATTCTTCAAACAATGACATATAACAATTATAAAGCGCTTCATTATTTTGGCTCAAAGTAAACTTTGATACATTCTTTTTTAAAACTCCAATTTTCTGATATTTCTTTTTGAGGTAAATATCTTTTTTGAGGAGCACTTTATCCAATTCTTCTAAAACAGGATTTGTCTCTTTCGCAGTTAGAGAAAAACCCGCAATGAAAAAATATAGAATTAATATTTTTCGCATGGTTTTGTTT
>SEBM01000504.1 GCA_004296145.1 Flavobacterium sp. | reverse complement strand
TGCAATTAAACTCTGTAGTTTTTTATCTCCTTTAACCAATAAAAGAACGGATGATTATGGAGGCAGTTTTGAAAACCGAATCCGTTTTACATTAGAAATTGTCGAGGCTGTTCAGTCAGAATGGCCTTCAGATTTGCCTTTATTTGTGAGGATTTCAGCAACAGACTGGGCAGAAAACGGATGGAATCCTGAAGAATCTGTAAAGCTTTCTAAAATATTAAAAGAAAAAGGAGTAGATTTAATAGATGTTTCGTCTGGCGGATTGGTTTCACACCAAAAAATTACGCTTGGTACGGGTTATCAGGTTCCTTTCGCAGAAAAAGTAAAAAAGGAATCTAATATTTTAACCGGTGCTGTTGGTTTAATTACAGAAGCAAAACAGGCGGAAGCTATTTTACAAAACAATCAAGCCGATTTGATTTTGTTTGCAAGAGAATCGCTTAGAAATCCGAATTTGCCTTTGGATTTTGCCAGAGAATTAAATGACGATATTCAATGGCCAAAACAATACGAAAGAGCAAAACTTTAAAAATTTATTAGCCACGATTAAAATGATTTTTTCACCACGAATTACACTAATTTCAAAAATTATATTTCGATAAAATGGAAAAAAAATTAGAGAAATTAGTGTAATTCGTGGCAACTAAAAAAATAATAATTTGTGACAAAAATACAATCAAATGCAAAAGATAAAAACAGCACTATTGTCATACGGAATGTCGGGAAAAGTTTTTCACGCGCCATTTTTAGATATTCACCAGGGTTTCGAATTATTAGGTTCTTGGGAAAGGAGCAAAAAACTCATTCAGGCAGATTATCCTTATGTAAAGAGTTACGCTTCAATTGACGAATTATTATCCGATGATGTCGATTTGGTAGTTGTAAATACACCTGTAGGAACACATTATGAATATGCTAAAAAAGTACTTTTGGCGGGAAAACACGCTGTGGTAGAAAAAGCATTTACAACCACAGTTGCAGAAGCTGAAGAATTAGCTAAAATTGCAAAAGAAAAAGGTTTAAAATTAGCTGTTTTCCAGAACAGACGCTGGGACAGTGATTTCAAAACCATTCAGAAAATAATAAACGAAGGTGTTTTAGGTGATTTGGTTGAAGCAGAATTTCATTTCGACAGATACAATCCTGTATTGAGTCCAAAAGCGCATAAAGAAACAGCAAATGACGGAGCCGGAATTCTAAAAGATTTAGGGCCACATTTAATAGATCAGGCAGTAGCATTGTTTGGTTCTCCAAAATCGGTTTACGGAGATATAAGATTCACCAGAGAAAATTCATTAGTAGACGACTGGATTGATTTATCTTTGATTTACGAAGATTTCAGAGTAAGATTAAAAGCAGGTTTTTTTGTGAGAGAAGCAAATCCTGCCTATACCATTCACGGAAAAAAAGGGTCTTTTTTGAAACCTCGCGGTGATGTACAGGAAGATGAATTAAAGCTAGGTAAAAAACCAAACTTAGATTCATGGGGAACAGAGCCGGAAAATTTTCAGGGACTTTTACATACAGAAACCGACGGAAAAGAAATCCGTGAAAAAGTGCCAACGCTACAAGGAAATTATTTCAGTTTTTTTGATGGCGTTTATGATTCAATTATCAACAATAAAACAGAACCTGTAACAGCACAAGATGGTGTAAAAGTAATGCAGATTATTGAAGCTGCAATTGCAAGTAATGAACAGCGAAAAGTGATTAATTTATAAACAATAACGTTGTAAATTGCGAAGCAGGATTTGTGTAGCGTAGTATCATATAGCTTTTTAGTATTTTTGAAAAAATCACACAAATAATTCTATTATGCTGGGGAATTTTAATCCATTATCTCTTTTTCAAACCAAAGGTAAAATCAAGAAAGTTTACAGAGAAGCAAAAGCTTCTTACTTAAACCGAATTCGTTTTGCTGTGGGAATGTTTTATTTTGGAATGGGTTTAAGTTTCGCCACCTGGGCAAGTCGTATTCCGGATATAAAAACCGCTCTTCATCTTACCGAAGGAGATTTGGGTTCTATACTCTTTGCGTTGCCAATGGGGCAGCTTATTGTAATGCCTTTTTCAGGAAAAATGGTAACTAAATTTGGAAGTCACCGCATTTTGATTTTTTCCTTAATAATGTATGTGTTGTGTCTTGCAAACTTAGGTTTGGCAACAACGGCATTGCAATTGTCATTAGGTTTATTCATGTTTGGCTTATTTGGAAATTTAGCCAATATTGCCGTAAATACACAAGGTGTTTACACCGAAGTTCTTTTCAAAAAAACAATCATGTCTTCTTTTCATGGCATGTGGAGTTTTGCCGGATTTACCGGAGCTTTGGTAGGTTTGGGAATGCTGGCTTTAAATCTAAATCCGTTGCATCATTTCTTAATTGTCGGCGGAGTCGTTATTCTTATGGTTGTTTTTAATTTTAAATTTTTGGTCAGAGCCAAAGAAAAAATCAAAGACAAAGGAGAAAAGAAAAAGTTATTTGCCAAACCGGACAGTTCTTTACTTTGGCTGGGCGTAATTGGCTTTTGCAGTATGGCGAGCGAAGGTGTCATGTTTGACTGGAGCGGTGTGTACTTCAAGGATATTGTAGAAGCGCCGGGGCCTTTGGTCGTTTTAGGATATACTTCTTTTATGATTATGATGGCTGGCGGAAGATTCTTAGGCGACGGATTGATCAATAAATTTGGTCGCGAGCGCGTTATGCAGATTAGCGGTGTTATGATTTCTGCCGGACTTTTTACGGCTGTTTTCCTTCCTTATATTATACCTTGTACACTTGCTTTTATGCTTGTTGGGTTGGGTGTTGCGACGATTGTTCCTACTGTCTATAGTATGGCGGGGAAAAACCCAACAGTTCCGCCCGGAGAAGCACTTACGATTGTTTCAAGTGTTAGTTTTCTTGGGTTTTTAATGGGACCTCCGGTAATTGGCCACATCGCACAAAACTTCGGACTTCAGTTTTCTTTTGCTTTTATCGGAATTTTTGGTGTTCTGATTGCTTTTATGGTTTCTAAAATCAGAACAAATTAAGAAGATATTGAAGCATATTTTCAGATTGAATAATCATTAAATCACAACAATTTAAT
>SEBM01000503.1 GCA_004296145.1 Flavobacterium sp. | reverse complement strand
ATTAAGATCTGTTTGGGATTTAATATATTCCAGATAACCATTATTTATTTTCTCCAGATATTCTGCCGAAATATTTTGCTCATAGCTTCGTCCGCGTCGTTTGATATTTTCGAGCAGTCTTTCTGTATTTTGATATAAATAAACATACAAATCCGGTTTTTGCATTTCTTTATAAATGATATCAAATAAGTTTCTGTACAAACGATATTCATCTTCGGCTAGCGTAATTTTAGCAAAAATCAATGATTTAAAAATATGATAATCGGCTACAATAAAATCTTTAAACAAATCAAACTGAGCCAGATCATCTGATAACTGCTGATAGCGATCGGCCAAAAAAGACATTTCTAACGGAAAAGCATATCTGTTTTGGTCTTTATAAAATTTTGGTAAAAAAGGATTATCCGCAAAACGCTCTAAAACTGTTTTGGCATTAAAATCGTCTGCAATTTTATTTGCCAGTGTTGTTTTTCCAGCTCCAATATTTCCTTCAAAAGAAATATAGTTAAACTTTTCTAATGGAATATTTTGCAACGGATTTTTTAAATCCTGAACTACAGTACAAACACTATCATCTGGTGTAATGGCAATTAGCTCTGAAATTGTTTTCTGAAAAACAGGATGTTTCCAGTTTAATTTTAAATCCTGCATTGGCAGCAATACAAATTTTCTGTTTTGCATTAGCGGATGCGGAATCTGAAGTTTCTCTGATTCTATGATCTGATCATCAAAAACAATCAAATCTATATCGATAATTCTGGATTGATATCCTTGCTGATTGGTGCGGATTCGCCCTAGTTGTTTTTCTACTTTTAAAACCTGGCTAAGTATTTTTTGAGCAGAAAATGATGTATGAAGCATCAGGGCACAATTGTAAAAAGCATCACTTTCAAAACCCCATGCAGGCGTCTCATAAAGCTTAGAAACCTGTATAACGGTTCCTACTTCCTGATGTATCAGATCAATACAACTTTCGATGTTTGTTAACCGATTTCCTTCATTGCTTCCTATAGATAAAACGACCTGGTGCTGTGATTTCATAATAAATGCAAATTAACTAAAACTATTTTAGAATTAACAATATATTTGTGAAAGGAGTTCTGGATTTATCCGTAACTTGTTTATTAAAATTGTAACGTTTTACTCTTTTTTGATACTTATTATAAAAAAAAATTATGAAGTTTCTAGGAAATGTAGTTGCCACAGTGATTGGTATTTTTGTGTTTATTATGTTGTTCTTTTTTGGAATAATTCTTATTGGGACTATTTTTGGAGGTGAAGACACTGTTTCTGTAAAAGCCGATTCTGTTATAGAATTAGATTTAAAGAAAATCAAAAATGATTATGCAGGAAAATACAAAGATCCTTGGGTAACGGCTTTTTCAGATTCTAAAGGAGTTGGTTTAACCGATGTAATCAATGCCATTGGAGCAGCCGAAAAAGACGATAAAATCAAAGGAATCTCAATCTTAAATGATGAATCATCATTAGGACTGGCTCAATATAAAGACTTGAGAAATGCGCTTGAAAAATTTAAAAAATCAGGAAAATTTGTTTGGGCATACGCCAATACTTATTCGCAAAAAGAATATTATTTAAATTCGGTTGCCAATACTATTTATTTAAACCCTGCCGGAGATTTAGATTTTAAAGGATTATCTTCTGAAATTATGTTCTTTAAAGATTTTCAGGACAAATCAGGCATTCACATGGAAGTTATTCGTCATGGAAAATACAAAAGTGCCGTTGAGCCATTTTTAGAAAATAAAATGAGTGATGCCAACAGAGAACAAATTACAGCTCTTTTAAATTCTGTTTGGGCAACTGTTTCTAATGACATTTCAAAAAGCCGAAATATTCCGATTGCTAAAGTAAATGAAATTGCAAATGGCTTATTGGCAAGAACTCCAGAAATGGCAAAAGCACAACATTTAGTTGATATTGTTGCTTATGAAGACGTTTATCACAATGCTATTAGAAAAGCACTTAAAGTTGATGAAGATGAAGATTATAACAAAATTTCGATTTTAGATTATACTCAAAATAATATTACAACTGCTCTGGCAAATTCATCAAGCGACCAGATTGCCATCATTTACGCCCAAGGCGAAATTCAAAGTGGTGAAGGTGATGTAACTGTAATTGGCGAAGGCGCAATGCGTCGTTCTTTGCAGGAAGCAAGAAAAGATGAAGATGTAAAAGCTATTGTGTTGAGAATTGACAGCCCGGGAGGAAGCGCTCTGACTTCTGACCTTATCTGGAGAGAAATCGAAATTACCAAGAAAGTAAAACCTGTTGTGGTTTCTATGGGAAATTATGCTGCTTCCGGCGGATATTACATTGCTTGTAATGCTGATAAAATTTTTGCCGAAAGCAATACAATTACAGGTTCAATCGGAGTTTTTGGAATTTTACCAAACTTTACTCCATTGGCAAATAAATTAGGAATTAACACCGAACAGGTTGAAACTCACGAAAATTCAGCAAATTACAGTCCGTTTGTTCCGGTTGATGAAAAATTCAAAGCTTTTACTTTAGAAAGTGTAGAGAATATCTACAAAACTTTTGTAACGCATGTGGCGGAAGGAAGAAAAATGACTTTTGCCCAGGTAGATTCAATTGCTCAGGGAAGAGTTTGGTCAGGTTCTGAAGCAGTAAAAATTGGTTTAGTTGATAAAATCGGTGGACTAGATGATGCTATTGCAGAAGCAGCAAAAATTGCAAAAATCAAATCATACAGTACACAAAATTATCCTGAATACGAAAAATCATTTAACGAATTATTTTCAGGTCTTCCTTTTGCAAAAACCAAAGAAGCTTTTATAAAAGAAGAAATAGGCGAAGAAAATTACCTTATTATTGAGCAGGTAAAAAAACTTCAGAAACAAAAAGGAGTTCAGGCCATGTTACCTTACGGAATAAACATTCGATAAAAAATACTGATTTCTATAATTAAATCCGTTTGAGGCATTCTCAAGCGGATTTTTTCATTTTAATTAACCCAAAGTTAATTTATACTTAACATCAATAACGTGTTGTCTTATCTACTTTAGCAAAAAATTACAACGCCTGAATTAAATTAAAAATACTG
>SEBM01000042.1 GCA_004296145.1 Flavobacterium sp. | reverse complement strand
ATTTTCCTAAAAGGATTTTTGAAACGCTGGAAGATGAAAACTGGTTTAGAAATGAAGTTTTTTTGAAAGTGAAAAATAAATAATTTCAACTGATATTTTTAAATGAAAACATCCAAAGAAAGAAAAACAGAACTTATTAAAGTTCTAAAGTCCAGTTGTGTCATTTCGACGAAAGGAGAAATCACACTCGAAACTCTAAAAAGCTGGCTAATATTCTAGAATTAATCATGAAGATTTCTCCTTTCGTCGAAATGAAAAACTTTGTGGTTACTGTATGTAATTACTCCACATCCAAATAAGGATGTAAAATCTCCGCTAATTCATTCAGCCAATAAAAAGAATTTTCCAGATTCTCTACGCCTAGATTTCCTTTTTCTTTCATTACGTTTAAAGCTAATAAGTAATTAACTTGTCGAATTGTTTTTGCCATATCTTTTGGATCGATAACGTTAGCAAAAAAATCTGTTAGTCTGGTTTCCATTTCTTCGGAAAAAGTATTTGTAGCCATTGTCTTATTTTTTATTTGCATCAAATATAATAATTTGTAGGCAAATTTGCCTACATGAACAAAATAAATCTTTCCACTTTTGAAATATGAATATTCCAGAGGAAACTTTTATTATAAATCTTGGCATTCACATTAGACAGTTACGTGAAAAGAAAGGCTTGTCTCAACAAGGTTTAGCTGACGACTGCAATATTTCCAAATCTCAAATAGCACGAATAGAAATTGCAAAAGTAAATACGGGCGTAAAAACTCTTGTAAAAATCGCCAATGCTTTGGATGTTGAACCTAAAGAATTGTTGGATTTTTCTGTGAAGTAAAATGGGGAAATTTAGCATCCAAAAACTCCCTAAAAAATTCCGTTTTTTGTTTTCTTTTAAAGAAATTAAGGAAATCGAAAGTTTTGTCGGAATGAAATTTAAAAACGTAACAAATGGAAGTTTAGTAAACTCAAAAAAGTTTACAGATGACCAATATATTCAAAGCAGTTTTCAAGGTTTCTCAATTGATGCAATAAAGTCAGAATCAGGCTGGAGTTTTAGTTTTAAGCAAGGTGGTTTTAGAGAAGAATTATTACCCGAGCTACACGAAAAAGAGCTAAAGATATTAGCATCAGAAAAAATAAAAGAATTTCTAACCAAAGTTTACCATTCAACTGACACTGATTGTTACAATTATCCTGAACTTTTTGCTTATATCATGATTATCGAAAATAAAGCGAAAATTTCCTGGAGAGAATGTAAATAAAAACCTTAATGAGAAATTATAAACTTCATTTAACGCAAAAGTTTGCTATTGCAATTCCCACTTTATTTATTCTAAGTTGCTTAACAAAACGGTTTATTGAAAGATTTAGATTTTCAATTGAATTTCGTTGGCTGTATGAATATGTGAGTGTTTTTACTTTGTTTTTGTGTTTGTTACTTGTTATCTTTTCTTTTATCAATTCTCTTATAATTCTTGGCGTTTTAAAAACAAAATGGTTCCTAAAAGTTTTTTGGTTTTTGCTGAGTTTTTCTATTTTTTTATGGATAGCTACATTGTTAGTAATCGCAGCTTTTCAATAAATCACTAAAAACTAAATCTGTCAATTTTTGTCATTCTGAGGAAGGAAGAATCTTCGCAAGAAACGCTATAAAGATTGGTTTGTTGAAACGGAGTTACTTATGAAGATTCTTCCTTCCTCAGAATGACAAACTTTGTGATAATTGAAATTTGGAATTTTATCCCGAAGTTTAGGAATTGGGATTTAGTAACTCCAAAACCTTATCCACATTCACTTCACTATAATCATTAATATAAAAATCACAAGGCGGAAGCTGTTCTTTTGTATGTGTACTCAAAACGCCAACGACTTTCATTCCGGCATTTAATCCCGCGGTAACTCCCGAAAAAGAATCTTCGAAAACCACACAATCTGACGGAGAAACGCCAACACGTTCTGCCGATTTTAGATATACTTCCGGATTTGGTTTATGATGCTGTACGTCTTCGCTTGACATCATCGAATCCATTTTTTCATCAAGTTTCAGAAAATTAGCAATCAAATCGAGATTGGCGCGAGGTGCAGAAGTGGCAACGGCGGTTTTAAATCCACGTGATTTTAGTTGTTCCAAAAACTTCAAATAATGCGGAATTGTTTCTACTTTATCTTTATAAATTTCGCGAAACATTCCTTCTTTTTCGTCTTCGAGTTTTATAAGTTCTTCGCCAATAATAGAGCGTTTGAAGAAATGTGACATGATATAACCGTTATGTTTTCCGTACATATGGTCTTCAAATTCCTGTGGGGTATGCGGCACTTTATATTTGTCAAAAAAGGCTTCGAAAGCTTTTGCGTGATGCGGATTGGTGTGACAGATTACGCCGTCCATATCAAAAATTATACATTGTTGGCTCATAATTGTTTTGTTGTTTTTAATGTTTGCAAGATAATGATAAGTGGGGTTTACTGCAAAGTTTTCTCATTTTGTGTCATTTCGACGTAAGGAGAAATCGCACTAGAAGCTCAAGTCTGAATATCGCCAATCTTTGTCGTTTTACGAGTGTGATTTCTCCTTACGTCGAAATGACAAACTACACGGATAACTTTTAATCTGAAACCTTAAACCTGAAACAAAACTACCCTATCCAGACTTTACTTTTAACCAAATTCATTGTCTGTCTCAAATGCTGAT
This sequence comes from Flavobacterium sp., assembly GCA_004296145.1. Classification (GTDB taxonomy): domain Bacteria; phylum Bacteroidota; class Bacteroidia; order Flavobacteriales; family Flavobacteriaceae; genus Flavobacterium. The sequence continues at coordinate 10,962 of SEBM01000042.1, read as the reverse complement.
TAAACGCAATTAAAACAACCAAAATCAACAAACAATAACCGGTAATTGTAAAAATTTCCATGTTTGAAAGTAATGAAGATTGCTTGGCAACGGTGCTGAAAATCTTTTTTAGAGCCAGTGTATTGGCGTTGTCTGCAGAATATCCTTTCGCCATAAAAGTCTGCGTTGTTCTCGCAATTGTTTCCTGGGTTTCGGGACTATTATCTGTTACAAACTGACTCAGTTTTAAAAAGTGTTTTTTGTTTAAAAAAGAAAGTGCATTCTGCATGATACAAAACCCGATTGTACTTCCCCAGAAACGTCCGGAAACGCCAACGATTCCTGAAGATGTCATCATTTTTTCGGGAACGGCAGAAACGGTAAATAATACCAAAGGCACGAACAAGATTCCGACTGCAATTCCCTGCAAAATATACGGCACAATAATATCTGATAATGAAACATCGGACACAAAAAGAAACGTAAACCAGAAATGATAAACCGCCAAAAGGAAAAATCCAATCATGAAAATGTATTTCGTCGCTAGAGATTTCATCAGGAAAATAGCTGCGAGAATAAGTCCGATTACATTTCCGAGTCCGTTTATGTATTGTACGCCCGCCACTCTTGATGGTTCCCAATTCCAGATTGAAAACATGGCACTGTGACAAATACTCAGCGTCGCCCTGCTGATATAAAAAATAAAAAACAACAGAAATCCCGTTCTCAAATTAGCATATCGAATCACATTAAAATCAAAACTCGGACGTTTGATCGAAATTTGCCTAAAAACAAATAAACCGCTTGTAATTAGAGAAACAATCAAAGCCAAAACCAATCCGTCTGAATCAAACCAATATTTTTTTTCGGCATAAACAAAGAAATAAGCACCGCTTAGAATCGCTGTCAAAATCAAAACATAACTGATCCAGTCAACCTGATACAACGGAATTTTTTTGGTGATTCGGTGTCCGTTGAAAGTAATTAAAATCAAAAAAACATTAATAACTTCCAGCATTCCCGAAACATACGTCATGTATTTCCAATCGTAATGATCCAGAAACCAAACGCCAATATTCATTATAAAAGCGGTCGATAACAAAAGTGATCCGTAGTAAAACGAAAAACCAATTATAATGGCATTTTTAGAATTAAAACGTTCGATTAATAATTGTCTGAGCAAAAGCGCCGGCAGCGCCAAAAGAATTCCTTCTACAATCCTTAAAACAATAAACAAGGCAAAATTGCTGACATATCCCGAACCAATTATCGTTATCGCAATAAGGCTGAAAATCGCCATCAGATAGTTTTTGGCCGGAAAGAAATTAGAAAACCTACTTTCTATTAAAATTGTTGCCAACAAAGTTCCGTACGTCACACACATTGCAAACTGAAGATCTTCCGCTTCTACATCTAAGAAACTGGCTGCATAAGCAACATTTGATGTATAAACGCCCAACAAAATCATGGAATGTAGCAGACAGACAAATAAAATTAAAATGATTGCCCAATTCGGAACCCATGATTTAAAAATATCTTTATTATCCATTTTACTGACGTTCGGCTATGACCGTTATATTCATTCCGGCTCTAAGGAAATCGGTCTGCGTATCATTTCCTTCCAATTTGATTTTTACCGGAATTCTTTGTTCTATTTTGACAAAGTTCCCTGTTGCGTTATCCGGAGGAAGCAATGAAAATCTTGCACCACTCGCAGGCGATAAAGAAGTTATGATTCCGTTGAAATCTCTTCCTTTTACTGCGTCGGCTTTTACGGTTACTTTTTGTCCTACTTTTAAATATTGCAATTGAGTTTCTTTATAATTGGCCGTGATCCATTTTTCCTTACTCACAATAGAAACCAAAGATTGTCCTTCTTTAATCAATTGTCCGGGCTGAATTGTCTTTTTTCCGACCCAGCCATCATACGGAGCCGTAACAACCGTATAAGAAAGATATAAAGCCGCATTGTCTGCAATTGCCTGTTTCGACTGAATCACGGTTGCCGTTGTCGGAACATTTGCCTGCGCCTGAGAAGTCGTCAGATTTGCGAGCTGAATTCGGTTTTTGATTTCCTGGCAATGCGCCTGTGCTAATTCGTAATCTGCTTTTACTTTTTCTAATTGTTGTTGCGTTGCGGCTTCTTCTTTTACTAAAGATTTATAACGGTCGTATTCTAATTTTGCTTTCCACAAATCTGTTTTTGCAGCCGACAATTGCGACTCGCTAATTGCAGAAGTTCCCGATGTTGTTTTTACGTTTCTTTCGGCAACAACGCTGTTTTGTTTCGCATTTTGAACATCGGCCAAAGCCACATCCAGTTTCGATTTATATTCTCTGTTGTCAATTACAACAAGCGTATCGCCTTTGTGTACCAACTGGTTTTCTTCATAACGAACTTCCTGCACATAACCTGTAATTCGTAACATAATCGGCGTAACATATTGTTCTACCTGCGCGTCATTGGTTTCTTCGTGGTTTTTATTAAAAATGTAAAACCAAACTCCCAAAGTAATTCCGCTTACCACCAATGTACTTGCTACTAATTTTACAAAAACATGAAAGAACGCGCTTGTTCTTTTTCCTCTATTTGCCATAAATCTATTCCTGATTTTTTATTGAATTTTAAACTCTTCTTTTAGCATTCCCGCTGTATGCAGCAATTCGTAATGTTTCATTGCAGCATCAATTCTGGTTGCTATTTTATTAAATTTTGCCTGCAATAAAGCGTTATCGGCATCAACCATTTCGGTTACCAAAACCAACTGATTAAAGTATTTTAGTTTTACGATTCGGTAATTTTCACTAGCCAATTCCAGCGCTTTATCAACAACTCTGAACTTCTCGAGAATTTCCTCGTATTGTGTATGATTTTTATAAAGTTCATCCTGAATTTTGTCTTTTACAATTTCAGACTGCATTTCCTGCCATTTGATTTTGGTATTGGCGATTTGCATTTTGGTTTTGTTTTTATAAAGTCCCGAAAGATCAAAACTCGCTGCAATTCCAACTTGTCCCATCGAATACAAATACGGATCGGGCGGAAAAAATTTATAGTTTGGATAGTTTAAACTGTAATTTCCGAAGAAGTGAATGCTTGGATAATAATTTCCTTTTACCAGATTCAATTCCGTTTTTCTGATGTCCAATTCCTGGCTCGAAATTCTCATTTCTTCGTTTTGCAAAGCGTGATTTCTATAAGAATCATATGGGTCAATACTTTGCATTTCGTCAATATTTGCTGTTGTATCAATTGCTATTTCCTGTTGTTCTGGCAATTGTAAAAGGGTTTTAAAATCATGAAGTGCAATTTTCATGTTTTTGGAATTTGTCAAAGCATTTAATTCACGATCAGAAAGCTGAAGCTCGGCTCGGATAACTTCGTTTTTAGTTACCGTTCCGTGTTTTTGAAGCGATTGAACTTCTTTTAATCGGTTTTGTTCTTCTTTGATGTTTTCTTCAATAATTTTCTGAAGTTCCATCATTTTATAAATTCCCAAATAAGTTCCGATGACTTCTAACTGAATGTCATTTTCTGTTTTTTCTTTTTTTATAAGGGCAATTTTACTTTCCTGATTGGCAATTTTAATGGCGTTGTTGATTTTATTTCCAACATAAATTGGCATTTTAATCGTTGTCCCAACTTCGTAGATTTCAGGAATTGTATTGATGACTTCTTTGCCTTTCAGAAAACCGCCTTTAAATTCTGTCAGGTTGGTAATTCTGGAATACATTCCATTTAGTTCTACTTCGGGAAGACGCAATTCTTTGTTTTCTTTGATATTCTCTTCAGAAAGACTGATTTCTAGATTTGATTTGAGAATATTTCTGTTATTTTCTCTGGCAATTTTAATCGCTTCGCCCAAAGAAATGGTGTTAACTTGTTGTGCATTTGAAGTTGCTAAGCCTAAAAAGAACAATAGTAAAGCTATTTTTTTAGGAAAAACTTCTAATCTGAAAATTGATTTTATAAGGAACATGAATACATAAATAAATTATGGTGCAAAGTTCCTTCATTTATTTGGTGACTGATAATTCTAAAAAGCCAACAACATATTCATTTCGGACAAATGTTAAAATCAAAATTTCCGAAAACTTTTTATTAAGATATTGAAAAACAAATGATTGTGCTTTTTGTAATATTTAAAAGGTTTCACGCAGATTTAAAAGGGTTTAGGCAGATATAGCAGATTTTTTTATTTCAAAAATTATAGGATCAAAAAAAAGACAAAAATACAATCTATCATATCTGCTTAAATCCATAAAATCTGCGTGAAACAAACCTTATTTCTGCTGTTCTAAAATCTCTTCCCTGTTTAAGTAATCAGACGGACGTTGTCCCAGGATTTTAAAAAATGTATTACTGAATGTCGGCACACTATTATAACCAACTTCCAGTGCTATTTCTTTTACCGAAAGTTTTCTTTCTAATAAAAGTTCGATTGCCTTTAAAATTCTGCGAATAGTATAATATTGAATAAAAGACATTTTCAGGTCTTTTTGAAATAAACGCGCCAACGATCTTTCGCTATAACCAAATTCGTGGGCTACGTTTGAAAACAAAATGGTTTCACCCAGATTATTCTCGACGTGGCGCAAAATTTTACCCAGTCGTTTGTCTTTGGGTTGTGGCAATTCTAATGGAAGATTGGTAGGGCAAATCTGTGGTAAAATGGCTTTTATGGCTTTCGCAATAGTAAAATTAGGCGTTCCTTCTTCCAGATGTCCGTTCCAGCGATTGGTAAAAAGCATCATTTGAAGCAGAAGATTATTTACAGGATAAATGCCTTCATTTTTATAAAATTCATCTTCGCCATTTTCAACCGGAAAATACAGATTTCGCATCATCACATGTTCCGACTTTGGTTCGATGCTGTGTTCTAATCCGGCGGGAATCCAAATAAAATGCCTTGCGGGTAGAAAATATGATTTGGTTTCGGTCGTCACAAAAACCACATCACCTTCTGCATAAAGCATTTGTGCTTTTTCGTGTTTGTGTTTTGGAACAAATAATTCACCCATTATATTATGATGACAATAAATGCTTTTTTTATCGGCATCTACTTTCTCGATATAATATTTGTCTACTTTAAAGGTTGATTGTTCCATTCTGACAATTTCTTATTATAAAGATAGGAAAGAAATTTAACCGCAAAGCAGGCAAGGTAAAAACGCAAAGTTCGCAAAGCCTAATAAAACCTTTGTGAACCTTGCGTAAATCTTAGCGCTCTTTGCGGTTAAATATAAAAACAAAAAAGTCTTTCCTAACGGAAAGACTTTATAAATTTAAGCGGTCTGGACGGGACTCGAACCCGCGACCCCATGCGTGACAGGCATGTATTCTAACCAACTGAACTACCAAACCCACTGCTTATTGTGACTGCAAAAATACAATAGAAGTTTGATTCTGCAAGGGTTTTCGTGAATTAAAATTGAGAAAATTTTAAACAACTGATTTTTAGATAAATTCAAAACCTTAAAATTTCAAATTCTAATTAAAACACACGAACTTTCTTGCTTTTTAACCGCAAAGCACACAAAGTTAAAAACGCAAAGTCCGCAAAGCTTAATTAAACTTTGCGGACTTTGCGATCCCGAAGCTTCGGGATAGCGCTCTTTGCGGTTAAAAAATATTAGCGATTAAAAAACCAAAAGTGTCTTAAATCAAAAAAGCCATCCACAAAAGTGGAAAGCTTTTCATTGGTCTAACTACTAAACCAGCTACGAGTTACAAATTCGTAGCAAAACAACACAACTAATCTTAGATACCGTATTTGGGCAAAAAAGCCTTTCCGTTAAGAAAGGCTTCTCCCAATATTGCGGTCTGGACGGGACTCGAACCCGCGACCCCATGCGTGACAGGCATGTATTCTAACCAACTGAACTACCAAACCTCTGCGTTATTGCGGTTGCAAAGATAGTACAGAATTTCATTTCTGCAAGTGTTTTTGTAAAAAAAATAAAATAATTATTTAAAATACTAGCCAAAGTTTTGTTTTTCAACCAAATAAGTTGTCAGTATTTTTTCAAAATTGTCACCAACATTTACCGGAACGTACTTAATTTGGTTCTTTGCACAGGTCAGCGAAAGGTTTTTAAAGTATTCTTCTGCCCTTTTTTCGTATTCTTCTTTAACATTATCTGCAAAAATCGATACTTCTTCACCCGATTCTAAGTCAATAAATTTTCTTGGCGTATTATCAAAATCAAATTTCAGCTCTGTTTTATCATCAATAACATGAAACAAAACTACTTTGTGCTTGTTGTGTTTAAGATGTTGTAAAGCATTAAATAATTTCTCATCATCTTCAGATTGAAACATATCCGTAAATAAAATGATCATCGAACGGCGATGCATTTTCTCAGCAATCTGATGCAAGTAGGTAATCGTATCGGTACTTTTTTTGGCTTTTGGCTGCTCTAATAATTGTTCTAATTTGTTGAGCAGCATTCTGTGATGGCGATCACTTCCTTTTTCGGGAGCGTAATATTCGTAATGATCGGAGAAAACACTCAGACCAACCGCATCACGTTGTTTTTTGAGGATATTCATTAAAACTGCCGAAGCCAAAACTGAGAAACCAATCTTTTTTTCATAAAAAGGCTGATTTGATTTTAGTTCAGGATAATGCATTGATGATGAATTATCGACAATAATATGACAACGCAAATTGGTTTCTTCTTCAAAACGTTTGGTGTATAAACGGTCTGTTTTGGCAAACAGCTTCCAATCGATATGTTTCGTGCTTTCGCCGGCATTATACACCTTATGCTCAGCAAATTCTGCAGAGAAGCCGTGAAACGGACTTTTGTGCATTCCGGAAATAAAACCTTCTACAACCTGATTGGCCAGCATTTCGAGATGCTGAAAACTGGAAACTTTCTCTATTTCTGATTCGATTTTCATCTTTCAAATATATTAAAAGATTAAAGGATTAAAAAACAAAAAAGGCCCGACTTTACGCCAGACCTTTATTACTAATTAAACTATTGAAAAAAATAAACTATTCTGTTTGTTGAAAATCAAAACTCAGATCTCCTGCATTATAACTTGAAGAAACGTTTGTCGGGAAAGTCTGCGCAGTTCCTGACAGCCATCTGTATTCATTAATTGTAATATTTTTGACTACGATTGGATAAACAGCATTGCTGTTATCTGCTTTGCTCTTTTTGTACCAATTTTTAGCATTCATCGTGATCATATACTTTTTGTCTTTGTCTAAAGCCAGTTCGCTGATTTCTTTTGACACCTGAACATCTGCAGTTGCTACATTTAAAGTTTCTGAACGCAATACTGCTTTTGAAGCATAATCCCAGATGGTAACACGCACTGCAGGAACTGCTGCCGGTAATTTTAATGTAATTGCCTTTATTTTTCCTTTTACTGTTGGTGTAAAAGCCAAACCGAATTCATAATCTCCGGAATTGACAAAATTGCTTACTGTGGTAAAACCGGCTTGTGTATAATAAGCTGCAAGTGGATTTTCGGTTTCAAATTTTGGTGTGTTATCACTATCATTGTCATTATCACTGCTGCATGATGCAGTAAAAATAGTAAGTAACATAATTGTAAAAATGGTTTTTAAAGTTTTCATAATTATTTAATTTAAATGTGTTCTTATTTAGTTTTATAGTTGATTTTCTTATTTCTAATTATTTTGTTTGGAGTAAAGATTAAGGCTGGATATTAAAATGTTTACAAACTTCCTGGTAACTCATTTTTGAATAATCTGTTTTTGCGGCTTTTGAAGTTGCAGCAGCTACGCCTCCGGGAATCAGGATATATCTCCATGCAAGACTTGAAGGAAGTCCGACAGTTGTCCCGTCTGCTGCATGTTTAAATCTGAATATTTTGATTTTCTTTACTCTCGAAATTGCTGTAACAGTGTTTGCATAACCACCTGCTGTTGATGTGTAAGGCAAAGTGTAGGTATCGCCTGCATACAGCATATAAACTAATATTGTTCCTTTTGATAAAATATCTGAAGATAGCTCAGGTACATCAATAGAAGTTGACAATCCTGAAGTCGCATCTATTGTTTCGGGTGTTCCGGCCGGAGCATTTATCCACGGGCTGTAAATAACATTTGCTGTACCCGTTTCGCCTGCAGGTCCTGTTGCACCCTGCTGTCCATCAACTCCATTAATTCCGTCTGTTCCATCTGTTCCGTCATCGCTGCTGCACGAAATAGTTACTAATGCAATTGACAAAATGGTAATAATGGTTTTTAAACTTTTCATAATAATTTTGGTTTTAAAATTTTATTAAATGATTCGTATTTAATTCAATAGCCTTATTTTTGTGCAAATCAAAATTTGAAAAAATGACTGTTTGTATTGTTTTATGAATTAATTTCGGGACAAATTTGCGTGATTAAAACTGGCGCAAAAACAGCTAATAGACAGACGACATTTTAAATAGACAGACGACATATTTTTGTAGTTTTATCGCCTTTATTGGGTTTAATACATTGTGTTTTTATGATTAAAAAGTACTCCTGCATTATTATTGACGACGACGAAATAGACAGACTAACAGTGCTTTCTTATGCAAAAAAGTTTCCTGTTCTGGATATTGCAGGCGTATTTGATTCGGCCGAAAAAGCGCTTCCTTTTTTAGAAAAACAAAACATCGATATTTTATTTCTTGATATTGACATGCCGGGACTTAACGGAATTGATTTCAGGAAAAAAGCATTAGAAATTCCGGTTTGCGTTTTTATAACGGCACATCCGGAACATGCTGTAGAGAGTTTTCAGATCGAAACTTTAGATTTTATCGTAAAACCATTAAAACTGGATCGTTTTACCCAAACCGTAAACCGTATCGAAGAGTTTATGGAGATCAAACTCAAAGCTTCTCTTTTTGAGGCCAGCATTGGCGGCGATACGATTTATATAAAAGAAGGCCATGAACAGACCAAAGTAAAACTTCACGAAATTTTATATCTCGAAGCGCTCAAAGATTACACATTGATTATTACAGACAAAAAAAGACATTGTGTTTTATCGAGTATTGGAAATTTGCTAAAAGAAGATCATTTTCAGTCTTTTATCCGTATCCACAGAAGTTATGCGGTTCAGAAACAGTTTATTCAGAAAATAAATTCGAGCGAAATTCTTTTAAATAATAACACAGCGATTCCGGTGGGAAGAAGTTATAAGGAAAACCTAAATCTGATTTCATGAAAAGAATAGGTTTTTGGTTTTTAGTTTTATTTCCGGTTTTGGTTTTTGCGCAACAGGAACCAAATCTGGCGCGGTATAAAACTACAGAACAGAAACTAAAAGTCTGGATGACTTATTCAACCGAAGTTCTCGACAAAGAAGATTATCCTAAACTTCTTCAAATTGTCGAAAAAGGAATTGGTCTTTCTCAGAATCATCCAGCTTATATGAGCCGGTTTTATCTGTATCAAGGCGTCGCTTATGAGTTCAGTAATAATCAATATCAAAAGGCTTTAATAAGTTACAAATCTGCTTTAAAATATGCGCAAATAGCCAGGCATCTCAAAAATGAGACTTCTTCATTAATGCGGCTTAATTATATTTATTATTCTCTCAACGAAAGTGCAAAACGAAAAGAGCTGATCGTTTACATTAAACAAGTTCTCGACACTACCAAAAACACTTATACACAGGCCGTTCTCAACGGAAGTCTTGGCGAATATTATTTGGATCAATCAGAATATGAAACTTTTATTCAGTATCAGCTAAAAGCCATTAATTACAAAAAACTGCTTAATAAAACTCCGGTTAATATAGAAAATATTGGCGTTTCTTATAGTCAGATTGCAAGTGCGTATATAAAAATGAAACAATACGATAAAGCAATAGAATATCTGAACGAAGCAAAACCGTATGTTAAAACCTCTCCGTATGTAAGTTCTTTTTTGTGCAATTATTATTTGCAGTGTTTTATTCCGCTTAAAAAACACGACAGTATTAATAAATATTATGCTTTAATATATACCTATCCTACAAAAAAAGATTCCTTGTTTCTAAATCTGAGTTTTGCCAACCGAAGCATGTCGGAATATTTTATAGCCAAAAATCAAATTCATACTGCTTACGGATATGCTAAAAAAGCCATTTTATTTGGGAAGAAATCAAATGATGAAGATATCATGATGGAAGCCAATACGGTAATGGGACGTGTTTTATATGAGAAAAAAGAGTATAAAAAAGCAATCGAAACACTGACTCTGGCTTCTAAAAATGCGCTTACATACGACAAAGAATCTTTTGTAATCATTAATAAAAAACTGTCTGAAAGTTACGCCGCGCAGGGAAACTGGAAAGAAGCGTACCGATACAACGAAATCTACAGTAAATATAACGACGAAATAATGCAGGAATCTGCCAAGCAGAATATTGCCAATGCCGAAGCGCGTTATCAAAACAAAACAAAAGGACAGGAAATAAAAAATCTTTCGGTTCAAAATACCTTTAAAAACATTCAGATTGAGGAAGCCAAAAAGCAACGTTATTTCTTAATTGGCGGACTTTCTCTTGTTGCCATTATTGGGTTATTGCTTTTTAATCAAAGCCGGAACAGAAAGAAAAACAATCAAAAACTACAGCTTTTAAATCAGGAACTGGACGAAGCTAATAAAATAAAAGCGCGCTTTTTTGGAATTTTAAACCATGATTTAAGAAGTCCGGTTTCGAATTTAATTCACTTTTTGCATCTTCAGAAAGAAAGTCCGGAACTTATAGATGAAGAAACTGCTGCGCGAATGCAGAACAAAATTATTTCGGGAGCCGAAAATTTGTTATCGTCTATGGAAGATATTTTGCTTTGGAGCAAAGGACAAATGGAAAACTTTAAACCTCAGCAGAAAAAAGTTTCAATTGACATTTTGTTTGAAGAAACGGAAAAGCATTTCTCAAGTGTAGAAAACATAAATTTTGTATTCGAAAATCCGGAAAATATCATTTTGGAAACGGACGAAAATTACCTGAAAACCATTATTAGAAACC
>SEBM01000502.1 GCA_004296145.1 Flavobacterium sp. | reverse complement strand
TTGCTATATTATCTCATCAATAAATTATCTAATTAACTAATTGCCACATTCTCTAATTAATCTATCTTTGCGCTTTCAAAAAAAATACTGCTGAGAAGTCTAAAAATCAAAGCAGTCTAAAAATCTAAAAGATCTAAATGATTACAGTTAACGACATTTCGGTTCAGTTTGGTGGAACTACACTTTTTAGCGATGTTTCTTTTGCTATTAATGAAAATGATAAAATTGCCCTTATGGGTAAAAATGGTGCGGGAAAATCGACACTTTTAAAAATTATTGCAGGACAAAGCAAACCTTCGACCGGAAATATTTCTGCGCCAAAAGAGGCGGTTATTGCTTACTTGCCACAGCATTTGCTTACTGAAGACGGTGCAACTGTTATGGAAGAAGCGTCTAAAGCGTTTGGTGAAATTTTTAGCATGAAAGCAGAAATTGACGAAATCAATGAGCAATTAACCGTTCGTACCGATTACGAAAGTGATGCTTATATGAAACTAATTGAAAGAGTTTCTGATTTGAGTGAGAAATTTTATGCTATTGAAGAAGTAAATTACGAAGCTGAAGTAGAAAAAATATTAGTTGGTTTAGGTTTTGAAAGAGAAGATTTCACTCGTCAGACTTCTGAATTTTCTGGAGGATGGAGAATGCGTATCGAACTGGCAAAGATTTTATTGAGAAAACCGGATTTGATTTTGCTGGATGAGCCAACCAACCACATGGATATCGAAAGTATTCAGTGGCTGGAAGAATTTCTTTTGAATCAGGCAAAAGCAGTTGTGGTAATTTCGCACGACAGAGCGTTTGTAGATAATATTACCAATCGTACGATTGAAGTAACGATGGGAAGAATTTACGATTATAAAGCTAAATATTCTCATTATTTAGAATTAAGAAAAGACCGTCGTATACACCAGCAAAAAGCATATGATGAGCAACAAAAAATGATTGCTGATAACAGAGCTTTTATTGACCGTTTTAAAGGAACATTCTCTAAAACAGATGCCGTTCAGTCCCGTGTAAAAATGCTTGAAAAATTAGAAATTGTTCAGGTTGATGAGGTAGATACTTCTGCGCTTCGTTTAAAATTCCCGCCGGCAGCACGTTCAGGACAATATCCAGTTGTGGTAAAAGAAATGTCTAAATCATACGGAGATCATGTTGTTTTTAAAGATGCAAACATCGTAATCGAAAGAGGGCAAAAAGTAGCATTTGTTGGAAAAAATGGTGAAGGAAAATCTACTATGATCAAAGCGATTATGAAAGAAATTGGTGTTGATTCAGGAAGTGTAGAAATTGGACATAATTCACAAATTGGATATTTTGCTCAAAATCAGGCAGCTTTATTAGATGAAAATGCTACCATTTTTGAAACAATTGACGGAATTGCAGTTGGAGATATCAGAACGCAGATCAAAAATATTTTAGGAGCCTTTATGTTTCAGGGTGATGATATCACTAAAAAAGTAAAAGTACTTTCTGGTGGAGAAAAAACACGTTTGGCAATGATCAAATTATTGTTGGAGCCAGTGAATTTGTTGATTCTTGATGAGCCTTCGAATCACTTAGATATGAAGACTAAAGATATTATCAAAGATGCGCTACGCGATTTTGACGGAACTTTAATCTTGGTTTCTCACGACCGTGATTTCCTTGACGGATTAGCAACTAAAGTTTTTGAATTTGGAAACAAAAGAGTAAAAGAACATTTTGAAGATGTTGCCGGTTTCTTAGCACATAAAAAAATGGATTCGATGAGAGAGATTGAAAAATAATTTCATCGATTTAAATATAAAAAAGCGCAAGTGTTTCTTGCGCTTTTTTTGTTTTATAACTCCCGTTAACCGGATTTTTAAATTCTAATTCCCGGAGGAAGTAATTCCTTATATTTGGGGTTCTTTTTAATAAACAATGCAATTTTTGGGGAAATAGGCATTATTCTGAATTTTTTTTCGACCACAATTTCCATAATGTTTTTAAGAAATGAATCAATTACGGGTTGATTGTCATAGCCTTCCGGCGTGTTGATTTTGGTTAAGAAGATTTTCTTTTCCTGAAATGAATATTCCACAGAAAGTAATCCTTCAGGTACCATGGTTTCAAATTGTCGGGCAAAAGTATTGTCTTTGATTTCCATAGTTTTAATAGGCTCCATATGCAAATAGTTTTGGGGGTTGTATTTAAAAAATGACAGAAAAAGAACGAAAAAATAATATAGTACAAAACGATGTTAAAACGTTTTAGTTGAGCTACAAAGGTAATCATTTGATTTTCAATAGAAAGTAAAATCATAATTCAGTAATAGAGTGGTCATAGTTGGCCACTCTCTTTATTTTTAGGCCTAAAATCGGCATCGTATGGGGCAAAATACAAGCACGTGTATCCAATGTGTGGGTGGGCAAAAAATATGCAGTTACTGTCAAAAAAAATTAATAAAACATGGTTATTCAAAATCAGGCAAACAGCGCTATAAATGCAAAAGTTGCATCAGGACGCAAGTCGACACATATACTTATCAGGCTTGCAAATTGCTTACTAATAACAAAATTATTAACTTAACGAAAGAAGGCTGTGGCGTTCGCAGCATTGCAAGGCTTTTAAAAATAGGAACAAACACAGTTTTAAGAAGGATAAGATATATAGCAAAGCAAATCAAGAAGCCAAATTTGTGTTTTTGCAAAGAATATGAGCTGGATGAGCTATGTACTTACGTGAAGAGTAAGCCCCGCAAACGGTGGATCGTTTACGCGATCAGGAAAGATACAAAGGAAGTAGTGGATTTTTCTATAGGTAGCAGGACGAACCGAACATTAAGGAAAGTAACAGATACCTTGATATTATCGGATGCTGCAAAAGTGTTTACAGATAAGCTTCCGAATTATAAATATTTATTGCCTTCATCTATGCCCTCTACAAATTACAGGGGTACCAACCATATTGAAAGAAAAAACCTGACGCTTCGCACCCATTTAAAACGCTTAAACAGGCGGACGATTTGCTTTAGCCGGAGTATCATGATGCTTCATGCCTGCTTAATGATCTATTTCTTTGGCTGAATAATGTACTTAAGCTGAGCCGCGCCCCGGATGGCAGCGGTAGCCCGCAGCTGCATTAACATCTTACTTTACTGCTATATAC
>SEBM01000501.1 GCA_004296145.1 Flavobacterium sp. | reverse complement strand
CCTTTTGCACTAACTAAGACCTTTTTTTAAGTTTTAAAAACTATGTCTCTATGTGTTTAAATAATAAAACAGCTTTTATAAAATTTCAGAAGCTTAAACAAAAAAACAAACTATAAAAAAATAAAGAAAATGAGCAGTATTCCTTGGCAAGACAGACCAGAAAATAGTAATGATGTAATGTGGAGATATTCTGAAAATCCTATTATTGACAGGTATGCAATTCCTTCCTCTAATAGTATTTTTAATAGTGCGGTTGTGCCTTTCGGCGACGGATTTGCAGGTGTTTTCAGATGTGATAACAAAGCGGTACAAATGAACATTTTTGCCGGTTTCAGTAAAAACGGAATCGATTGGGATATCAACCACGAACCAATCGAAATGAAGTCCGGAAATACCGAAATGATCGAATCTGCTTATAAATATGACCCGCGTGTAGTTTGGATCGAAGATCGTTACTGGATTACATGGTGTAACGGTTACAACGGACCAACAATCGGAATTGGATATACTTATGATTTCAAAGAATTTTTTCAATGTGAAAATGCCTTTCTTCCTTTCAACAGAAACGGAGTTTTATTTCCACAAAAAATAAACGGAAAATACGCGATGTTAAGCCGTCCAAGTGATAACGGACACACGCCTTTTGGAGATATCTGGATCAGCTATAGCCCGGACATGAAATACTGGGGAGAACACAGACTGGTGATGAAACCAAGTCCGTTTGAGCAAAGTGCATGGCAATGTACAAAAGTAGGAGCAGGGCCAATCCCGATCTTAACAGAAGAAGGCTGGCTAATGATTTATCACGGAGTTATCAATACCTGCAACGGTTTCCGTTATGCAATGGGATCTGCATTATTAGAGACAGATGCACCGGATCAGGTAAAATACAGAACGCAGCCTTATTTATTAGGACCTGCAGAAATCTATGAAATGGTCGGAGATGTACCAAATGTGGTTTTCCCATGTGCGGCACTTCATAATACAGAAGAAGACAAATTAGCAGTTTACTACGGTGCAGCAGATACAGCTGTAGCCATTGCATTTGGTAAACTAAGCGAAGTAATACAATTCACAAAAGATAATAGTTTATAAAAAAAGCATGCGTTTAAAATTTAAATGGTTAACAGTCGCTTTAGGATTTATTTCCGTAATTGGTTTTTCTCAAACCAGAAAAACAATTACGCCTAAAACTTATGTGGCCGCAAAAACTCAGGATGCAATTGTAATTGACGGAGATGATTCTGATGTTTCCTGGAACAAAACAGATTGGACAGATCTTTTTGAAGATATTGAAAATAACGAAAAACCAAAATATGGAACAAAAGTAAAAATGCTCTGGGATGACACCAATTTTTATATATTAGCGAAGCTTGATGAGCCACATGTTTGGGCAAATTTAAAACAACGTGATACCATTATCTTTTACAACAATGATTTTGAAGTTTTTATTGACCCCGATAGCGACACTTTTAATTATTATGAATTAGAAATTAATGCATTAAATACAGCCTGGGATCTGTTTTTATCAAAACCTTACAGAGAAAATGACAATGTTGTTTTAAATGACTGGAATATTCCGGGCTTGAAATCGGCTGTAAAAATCAAAGGAACGCTAAATAACCCAAATGATACTGACGAAGGCTGGGTACTGGAAATGGCAATTCCCTGGGCATCTTATAAAACTTCTTATTTTGACAAAAATGTACCGGCAGATAAATTCTGGAGAGTTAATTTTTCAAGGGTAAACTGGCAGCATTCTGTTGTCGACGGAAAATACGAACGCAAAAAAGATGCAGCCGGAAAATTTTTACCCGAATATAATTGGGTTTGGTCGCCAATGGGCGTAATCAATATGCACGAACCGGAGAAATGGGGATATGTTTATTTTTCTTCGAAAGAAGGAAAAGAAAATTTCACAATTCCACAGGAAGAAAAAGTAAAATGGGAATTGTATTCGCTTTACAGAGCGCAAAAAGAATATTATACAAAACACAATGCATGGGCAACGTCTTTAGCAAATTTAACTAAAGAAGTTATAAGTGTTGATTCTAAAGTTTTAAAACTGAAACTGGAAAATCACGTTACCGGATTTAATATATCCGTAAAAAGTCCTTTTTCTAATAAAATATTTATTATCAGGCAGGACGGCAAAATAATAACCAACTAAAAACCGCTATGAAACTACCAAAACTATTACTTTTTTTATTTGTACTAAGCATTATTTCGTGCGCGGATAAAGAAGAAAAAACCAACTTTAAATTTGGTGTCTGGATTACTGCAGATGCTAAAAGAACAGACGAAGATTACGCAAAAGAATTCAAAAAATACAAAGACGGCGGTATTGATGAAGTTTTAATCAATACACAGACAGATCCTAAACTTTTAGGAAGACTGGTGCCGATCGCCAAAGAAAAAGGATTAAAAGTCCACGCGTGGATTATGGCTATGAACCGTCCGAACGATTCAGTTGCCTTAAAACATCCGGATTGGTATCAGGTTAGTAAAGAAGGAAAATCATGTTTTGATAACCGTCCTTACGTAGACTATTACCAATGGTTGTGTCCGACAAAAAAAGAATCAAGAGAACATGTTCTGGCTTTGGTAGAAGGTCTTTCAAAAGTGGAAGGAATCGAAAGCGTACATTTAGATTATATTCGTTTTCCGGATATCTTTTTGCCAATCAGTTTATTGCCAAAATACAATTTAGTTCAGGATACAGAATTGCCTCAATTCGACTTTTGTTATTGTGATGACTGCGTAAAAGCATTCGAAAAAATCCATCACAAAAATCCAAAAACAAGCCATAATACGTCAATCGATATGGAGTGGAAAAACTTTAGGTTAAATGCTATAAAAGCCGTTGTTGACGATGCTTATAAAATTGTACACAAAAACAACAAAAAACTAACTGCAGCCGTATTTCCTTATCCTGAAATGGCCGATCACATGGTACGTCAGCGTTGGGACAAATGGAATATTGATGAGGTTTATCCGACAGGTTTAACAAGTTGGGGTTTAGGAGATTGGGTTCCTGTTAAATCTGTTTCTCCAGTTGAGCTAACATCTACTTGTTATTATTATGCTGATGTGGTGATACTGGCTAAAGCTGCAAAAATTTTAGGCAAAGCCAATGATTTTGAAAGATA
>SEBM01000041.1 GCA_004296145.1 Flavobacterium sp. | reverse complement strand
TGCTGGTTGCTTTTTTTAGCCTCCGGTTTTATACCAAACACGGTGAAGGTTTAAATGTGCCCGCATTAAAGGGCCTCTCTATAGAGCAGGCCGTCATAAAATTAGAAGAGCTTGGTCTTCGTTATGAGCTTGATTCTGTTTATATTATGGACAAGCCGCCTGGTTTAGTGATAGAACAGGATCCTGATGCAGGTACGTTTGTAAAGGACAACAGAACCATTTATCTCACAATAAATACCTCTAAAACACCTAATGTAAACTTCCCTGAAGTTGAATTTAAAACCCTCAGAGAAGCCCAGGCAATTATTGAAGGATATGGATTAAAGTTAGGTGATACTACCTATAAACCTGATGTTAGCAGGGATGTTGTACTGGAAACCATGTTTGGCGGACAACCCATCAGAACCGGAGAAACATTACCCAGGGGTTCAAGAATAGATTTTGTATTGGGCGACGGGCGTGGAAATGAAGAGGTGGAGATCCCTAATCTTATTGGCCTCACCCAGAGCGAAGCTAAATTTTCATTAAAAGGCTCTATTGTAAAATAATATTTTGTGCCTTTGTCTAAACCTCTAAAATCGTACGCGTTATCGCCATAGACCATTATACTGTTGTATAATTTATCGGGAGAAATTCCATAATAAATATTATATCCGATAGCATCTGTCTGCTTTTTCCATGAAATAATGGCGTTACGGGAATCTGTTTTGCTTCTGTTAACTTTAAAGTCTGTAGTTGGTTTTGGTTTTTCTGCCAGTCCATTTCCAAAAACCCTGAAATCTGAAACGGCAAATAAACCCGAAGCATTATGAATATTTTCCATTTTGATGTAACGGGCTTCAATAGCTTTTGTCAATTCTACATAATCATGCGGAACGTCTTTATCATTTTTGGATTTATCTACGACCAATTTCCAATTTACTGTATCATCAGACATGTAAATTTTGTATTGATAATAAATATCCATTGCCTTATTGTGCTGCGTTGCTTTATGATCGGCGTAATTAATTTGTAAAGCATTGATTTGCATTTTTCTACCTAAGTCTAACTGCAGCCATTCTCCCGGATTGCTTGTCTTTGCCGACCAGTAAGTCTGAATATCTTCGTCTGTAAGATTTTCAGATCCGTAGCAAAATTTCTCATATACTTTTTTCCCTCCGTTATCCATACGGTTTGTTTCTACTTCCATACAATCTTCTGATGAAGAAACGGTAACCGGTTTTTTATACGAAAGTAACATCCATCCTGACGAAGCTCCTTTTTCCTGATTTCTTTGGCTTGTAGGCAATGTAATCGGAAAATCTCCGTAAGAAGTAATCGAGTACATTACATCATCTTTATCAAATCCTGCCGGAAACATATCAATACGACGTTCAAAACGATCTTTTATAGAGATTTTGCAAGTTCCTGTATTCCAGTAATTGCCATAATTATCTGCAAACGTATTTCCGTGTCCGGCACCAATAACAAATCCTCCTGGTTTATAAGACATCGGATTATGTTTTTGATACACAAATGGCCCAAGCGGATTATCACCTACGTGAACTCCGTTTGCATATCCTTTAAACTCGGTTGCCGGAGCACCATATTGCATATAATATTTTCCATTGTGTTTCGTCATCCAGGCTCCTTCAATAAAATTACCCCAGGGTGCAGGTTCCATATCGTTGTTTGGCCCAAAACGTTCCCAACCGTGTGCCGATGGATCTAAAATAGCAACTTCTTTTATTTGCCCATATGGACGCTGAATATCTTCTACTTCTGTAGCAGTATATAGTTTTGCATAATCGGCCTGATTTCCTTTTGGAAGCCAGGTATTGTAATCAACTTCTGTACCTACAAGTGGCAATTTTCCGCTTGAACCATAGTACATGTATACTTTTTTATCATCGTCCTGAAAAATTGCAGGATCCCAGGTTGGCAGCATTGCTTTGTCTACGTGTCTTGTCCATCTTCCTGATTTTGGATCAGCAGTTTTCCACACAGGATGATCTCTGTTCCAGGTAGAACCAACATAAAACAATGTATCATTTACTACCCAGGCTGCTGGCGCACATTGATCATCATCACCCGGATTTCTTTGAAAACTTCCGTAAACAAAATTCCAGTCAGACATATCCTTACTCCAAAAAAATCCTGCCTGATTTGTGGCAAATAAGTAATATTCTCCTTTGTAAGTAATAATCACAGGATCGGCGCTGGAACGTCGTGCTACAGGAATACGATTATGATTTTGAGTTGTATAATTATATCCTATATTTATTGGGTTGCAATATGTTGTCGCTGGTTTAGTTGGATCAAACCATTCTGTTTTTTGTGCATGAATATTTGTGTTAAATCCAATTAAAAGCAACAAAATCGCTTTTGAAAGCATTAATACTGTTTTTTTCATTTTATGTTTTTTTGAATTTATAGGAAAGCTTTCCGGATTATAATCCATCAAGCTTTAATAAGATTTAGTTTTTATTCTTCAGCTTTTCTGCCAGAAGTTCAGGTTCATTTGTGGTTATGTAGTTAAATTTATTTGCTATAATCCAATCCATATCGGCAGCCTCGTTAACTGTCCATGCATTCAAAATAATCTTATTTTCTTTTGCTTCTTTTATCCATTCAGGATGTTTTTTAAAAACGGAATAATGATAATCAATACCGTTAATATTATCTTCTTTGACTTCAATTGGAGATTTATTTCCTTCTAAATATTGCAACGAAGTTTTTGCATCAACACTTCTGATTTTCTTCAGAATATCATAATCAAAACTAATATAACAGGTAATATTATCTGCTTTTAGTTTTTTAATGGTTTCAACTGACATTAATGCCGTTGTCTGTCCTCTTTCTTTGCTTATTTCTGAAGGCTTGATTTCACAAACCAAAAGAGTATGTTTATTGTTTCTTCTTCCTTCTGAAATATATTCATAAAGTGTTGGAAGCTTTTCTCCATTAGACAATTTAAACTTCATTAAATCGGCATAATTGGTTTGCTCAATCACTAATTTATTAAAATGTGCGTCGTGATTGATGACAAGTGAATCATCTGCCGTTCTCCAAACATCAAATTCTGAACCGGGCAATTTTAAGTCAATTGCATGTCTTAAAGAAGCAATAGAATTTTCCGGCAGATTATTTTTTTTCCACGCTCCTCTGTGTGCTACGATGCTATTCTTTTCTGTAGTGCAGGAAGAAAAAACACAAATTAAAAGAAAGATATTTATCTGATAAATTTTAAAAGTATTCATTGGTCAGCAAGGTAAATTATGTTTTAAAAATAATAGATCAATCTAAAATCGCTTTAAATTTAAAGGAAAATAATAGTTAAAAAAAAGCCCTCCGCCTAACCACTTGCGAAGGGCATTACTAATCAATTTAACCAACTATTTAGTTAATTCAAAACTAACTTTCTTATCGGCATTTGAATTTGTTCCAACGAAAACATCAAATTGCCCAGATTCTGCTACGAATTGTAAATCAGAATTATAAAATTTTAAATCTTCAACAGTAATATCGAAACTTACTGTTTTCTTTTCTCCTTTTTTAAGTTCTATTTTTTGGAAACCTTTTAGTTCTCTAACTGGTCTTGTCACAGATCCAACCACATCTCTTATGTATAACTGAACTGTTTCTTTACCATCAAAATTTCCTGTGTTTGTTACATCGGCAGAAACGGTTACTTTTCCGCTTAAGTTCATTTTATCTGATGAAATTTTCACATTTGAATAATCAAAAGTGGTATAACTTAAACCAAATCCAAATGGGAATAATGGTTCGTTTCTTTCGTCAATATAATTTGATCTGAATTTTTCGAATTTCCCTTCTGTGTTAGAAAGTGGTCTTCCTGTATTTTTGTGTGCATAATAAATCGGCACCTGACCTACACTTCTTGGAAAAGTTGTTGTTAATTTTCCAGACGGATTAACGTCTCCAAACAAAACATCTGCAATTGCATATCCTGCTTCTGTTCCTGCAAACCAAGCATTTAAAATTGCCGAAACTGTTGCTTCTTCTTCTTTTATTACTAACGGACGTCCGTCAAATAATACCAAAACAACCGGTTTTCCTGTTTTGATTAAAGCTTGTAATAAATCTTTCTGAGCTTGTGGAATTTCTAAGTTTGTACGGCTGCTTGATTCTCCACTCATTTCTGCAGATTCTCCAAGTGCCGCCACTATTACATCAGATTGATTGGCTACTTTTAATGCTTCTGCTAATAAATCTTCTTTAGAACGTGCATCACGGTGTAATGTTTTTCCAAACATTGTTGCTTTGGTTTCAAACTCTTCATCGTAATCTAAGTTACTTCCTTTTGCATATAATACTTTAGTATCTTTTCCTGCAACTTCTTTGATTCCTGCTAGTAATGATATAGCATTTTCCATTCTTGTAGCAACGCTCCAGGTTCCCGGCATATTTTCTTTTGCATCTGCCAAAGGTCCGATAAGCGCAATTGTACCTGATTTTTTAAGCGGTAATAATTGGTTTTGATTTTTTAACAAAACCAAAGATTGTGCAGCAATCTGACGTGCTTCTTTTCTGCTTGCTGTAGTAAAAATTTCTGTTTTTGCTCTTTTTTCATCACAATATTTATACGGATCTTCAAATAATCCTAAATCATATTTTGCTTCTAAAATAAGTCTGACAGCATTGTCAATTTGTTGAATTGTAACTCTTTTCTCGTCCAAAGATTTTTTCAAAGTAGTTAGAAAACCTTCTCCAACCATATCCATTTCAACACCTGCATTTAGTGATAAAGCAGATACATCTTGTAAATTACCCATTCCGTGTTCGATCATTTCCGGAATTCCGGTAAAATCGGTTACTACGAAACCTTTAAATCCCCATTGTTTTCTTAAAACATCAGTCATTAACCATTTATTTCCTGTTGCAGGAATTCCGTCAACTTCATTAAAAGAAGCCATGACAGAACCTACACCTGCATCTACGGCCGCTTTGTATGGAGGAAAATAATCATTAAACATTCTGATATGACTCATATCTACAGTGTTATAATCGCGCCCCGCTTCTGGTGCGCCATATAATGCAAAGTGTTTTACACAAGCCAAAATAGAATTGTTTTTTGATAAATCACGCTGCTGATATCCGTTTACCATTGCTTTTGCAATCTGACTTCCTAAATACGGATCTTCTCCAGAACCTTCAGAAACTCTTCCCCAACGAGGATCACGAGAAATGTCAACCATTGGTGAAAATGTCCAGTTAATTCCGTCAGCACTTGCTTCCTGCGCGGCAATCTGAGCACTTCTTTCAATTAAGTTCATATCCCATGTACAAGATAATCCTAACGGAATTGGGAATGTTGTTTCGTAACCGTGAATAACGTCCATTCCAAAAAGCAACGGAATTTTTAAACGGCTTTGTTCAACAGCTATCTTTTGTACTTCTTTTATTTTTTGAACCGATTTAATGTTGAACAAACCTCCCACTTTACCTTCAGCAATATTTTTTGCTACATTAGAGCTATTTGCCTGTCCTGTAGTAATATCTCCTGATGTCGGTAAGTTTAACTGACCCAATTTTTCGTCTAAAGTCATTTTTGAAATTAACTCCGCTACAAATTCAGACTTTGGTTTAATTTTCACTGTATTTTTAGTGTTCTTTTTTTGAGCGTAACCCAAAACAGCACATCCTAAAAAAAGTAAGACTAATTTGTTTTTCATGTGTATTTAATATTTGTTTTTCAATGGAACATGGAATCGCTTTTCTTGATTTTATTTTAATGGAATCAAAGCGATTTCATTCTATTTTATTTATTTGTTTGTATTCGTTCTTTTCTGCTGCAACATCCAGTCATAAATTTCTTTGTTGTCAAAAACCCTTGTCCAGCTATCATGGCCTGCATCATCAAAAATGGTCAGTTTGACATCTTTGGCATTGCATTTTTTCAATTCTTTGTAAATGTCTATTGCGTAATCAACCTTAACAACATCATCTAACAATCCGTGAAATATTCTGGTTGGAATATTGGCAATTTTGCACGCTCCTTCTAATTCTATTAAATCTACAAAACCTGAAATAGGTACAATTGCAGCAAACATTTCCGGATAAGCAAGGGCTAAATTCCAAGCTGCCCAGCCTCCGGAACTTAATCCGGTAACATAAATCCGACTTGAATCAATATTGTTTTCTTTCTGAATTTTTTCAATTAATTGATGAATTGCATCAATATCCCAGTTTTCATTTTCTTTACATTGAGGAGACAAAACGTAAGCATCTAATTCATGGTTTTTTAAATATTTTAATGGGCCATGAATTTTTACTTTTTCAATATCAGTTCCTTTTTCGCCGTCGCCTGAAATAAAAACTATTAATGGCTTTTTATCTTTTGTATTCGCAGGTTTATGCAGTGCGTAACCTAATTCGTAATTGGTTACAATTACTGTTTTTAATTTTCCGGTTGTCTCGCTTTGCGCAAAACCAAATACAGAAAATAATAGAATCAATAATGCTATTTTATATTTCATTTAATGATTATTGGATTCCGTATTTACCTGATGTGAATCCAAGTTTTTTCAAACCTTCTTTAGTATCTGATGCATTCATAAAGAGTTTCCATAGTAAACCACTTCTGTAATTTTCAATCATAGGAGCAATAGTTCCCTGATCGATTGCCAAATAACGAGCTGTTACCCAACTATACTGTGGTGAAAAAGCATCATAAGGTCCGGCAATACCAACATATTTTGCTTTGTTTTCGTCATATAAGTAATGTAAAAATTTCATTGATTCTACTGGTGTATAAGGAAATGAAGATAAAGCTGCAGTTGGAGAAATTACACCATTGTCGTTATTAGGCTGATGCGCTGTATAACCTGTAGTTCTATCAGGATTCCTGGTATAACTTGCTGTTAATCCCCAGCATTTATCAGAGTAATCTTTAAATCCTTTTGGATTAGCTACACTATATTTAACCATTATCTTAGCATGATTTTGGGTTAATTGCCAGTAATCAGCGTATTTATCTTTTAATGTATTTGGATCTAATCCTAAATAAGAATAGTGAGACCAAAACATTGGCCCTACATTTCCTGTTGCGCCATTATAATTTAGCACAACAGGAATTCCGTATTGAGAACCGCTGTTTACAATAGCTCCACTTCTGGCCCATGCTTTATGATAAGCTTCGGCAGAAATTGGGTGTGTCGGTGAAGAAGCTGCCATTACATACGTAATTAAACACTCATTGTATCCTTCTAATTTGAAATTCATTTCCCAGCCATAATTTGGTGACCAATGCCAGTATAATGCATCTTGTCCTTGTGTATACCAATCCCATTCTACACCTTTCCAAAGTTCATCAGCCTTTGCTGCCAATTCTTTCTCGGATGTGCTTCCATTTTTAAAATATTCCCTGATCGTAATTAATGCCTGACAAACGAAAGAAGTTTCTACTAAATCTCCTCCATTATCTTTTGTTCCAAATGGAATTACTTTTCCTGCTTTATTATCCATCCAATGTGGCCATGCTCCATGAAAACGATCTGCCTTTTCCAGAAAGGTTAAGGCCGTTGTAAGTCTAGAAACAGCTTCGGCTCTTGGCAAAAAACCTCTTTCTACGCCTACAACTATAGTCATTAACCCGAAACCAGAACCTCCTGTGGTTATAATATTTGATTCAAAATTAGGATCTTCAGTAAGATAACGTTCTCTTGCCAATTTTGAATTAGAATCAGCATAATCCCAAAAATATTTTATTGCATCCTTTTGTACTAGATCCATAGCTTCGGAATCAGTCAAAGGTTTAGTTGGTGTAGTTGGATTTGTTGGTAAAGGTGTTCCTCCGCTATTTCCTCCTTCTGGTGAAGATGAAGAACAAGAGCTTATTGCTCCTAAAAATAGCATTATATATAAGCTAATTTTCATTTGTCTAATTTGTATTATTAATAACTAAAAATACACTTGGATTTTACTCCAAGTGTATTTGAAAAGATTTATCTTTTGTCTTTTTCTAATTTGTAAAGCGCTACAACTTCATTATCAGTAAGTGTTGTGTCATAAATCCTGAATTCATCCATCAAGCCTGTATAATGAAGCATCCATGAATCAGCATTGCCCCAAGGTGCTCCTAAATGTTGTTGGTAACCTCCAATAATAAATTTTGAAACTTCAGAATTGGCCAATTCTCCATAAGGAACTCCACCAGTAAGAGGATCACTAGCATATCTTTTTGAAATAGATGCTGGTAAAACGACCTTTTGTCCATCGATATAGAGACTGTAAGTAGAACTTGTACCATTATAAGTCCAAACTAAATGTTTCCATGTGCCAAACATATTAGCCAAAACATTTGTTCCTCCATGTTCTATAAATTGTCCTGCCCAAGGAATGCTGGGTGTTACATCTTTTTGAATATGATTTTTCAACAACATTGTCGTTGCAGGACCAGTTCCTTCAATTAGAGTAAAAATATTTCCCCAGAAATCTGTTTTTTTAGGAAGCATAAATAATGATTGTGCACCACCAGTATGTGGATCTGTTTTAATCCACATTGAAACCGTTATACTTTTTAAATTTACTATTGAATTAGCAACAGTAGTATAAGAAATAAAGGAAGTTGCTGATCCTTTATATGCATTTCCTTTAATACCAGTATCATAAGAAATATTAGTTCCTACCCCACCAGTAATACCACTTTTAGAATCATCAATATTACCGTCAAAACTAAATTTAGATACTAAGTGACTTGTAGCAATATCATCTGAATTGTCATATCCTCCAATTGACTCATATGGAATTGGATTATTTACTTTATCTATACTATCCTCACAGCTTACAAAAATTTGTGAAACCAAAGCAAAAGAAAGTAATAAAATAGATTTATTTTTTTTCATTTTAATTAATTTAAGGATTAGTAACCAGGATTTTGTATTGATAAACCTTTTGCTTCATTTAAGAATGATTCAGGAATTGGAAATAATTCATTTTTTCCTTCAGTAAATACTTTTCCATCAGCAGCAAAAGCTGTTTTTGCCTGACCAGTTCTAACCAAATCAAAGAATCTGTCAAATTCAAAAGCTAATTCTACTCTTCTTTCTCTCCAAATCGCTTTTCTGACATCATCTTCTGATAAAAAGGTTGTATTAGCTAATCCTGCTCTATTTCTAATTTGATTTAGTAACGGAATAGCTTCAGTTGTTTGCCCAAGTTCATTTAATGCTTCAGCTTTCATTAGTAATACTTCTGCATATCTAATAAAAATAACATTTGCATCACTGTCATCAGCTCCTGAATAATTAGATGAATAAGCTTTATAATTATATCTATCATTATCAACTGTATTAGGAACTACTCTTCCATCATATAAAGTTGTTCCTTTGAAGATAATTGTAGCTGCTTTTCTAACATCACCTGGCTCATAAGCATTAACAAGACTTTGAGATGGTGTATTAAAACCCCAGCCCCATCCGCCAGTTCCACGAGCTCCCTGAACTTGAGAATATTGTTTAATTCCTTTAGCTGGGACTGCACCAACGCCATTAATTTCAAAAATTGATTCAGGTCCATTTTCTCCTTCTAATCTAAACATAGAAGCATAATTTGGAACAAGACTATAACCTGTTACCAGATTACAATTATCTACAACTTTTTGCCAATTTTTTTGATATAAATTGACCTTAGCCAACAAAGCGTAAGCAGATCCCTTTGATACTCTTGCTTTTTGATCAGCAGGATAAGCCGATTTTAATGGTAAGGCATCAATAGCATCATTTAAATCATTTTCAATAAAAGCATAAACTTCTGCAGCCGTCTTACGAGTAAGCAACATATTTTTATCTTCCAAAGATGATGGATTTGGTAAGTGATCTACTATTGGAACGCCTCCATAACATTTTACCAAAGTAAAATACATAAAAGCTCTCATAAATTTAGCTTCTCCTAATAATCTCTCTCTTAAACTTGGATTAGCTTTATCTAGTTGAGGAATAATATTCAAAGCTTGATTACATCTGTTAATTCCAGCATAATACGCCTTAAAATTTCCTTCAGAAGAAGGATTTGATGCATTATAAGTCAAAGCATCTAATACATCCTTATCCGTTCCAACATCACCTGGAGATGATCCTTTATCAGCATCATCTGTAGTTATGCTTGTTAGTCCAATCCATCCAAAAGATGTTGTGTCCCAATCTAAGAACTTATTATATATTGCAGTAACAAATGTTGTTGCGCCTGCATCATTATTAAATAATTCTATGTCTCCGGTAGATATAGCTTCTGTTTGATCTACATCTAAATAATCGTCTGCACATGCTGTAAAAAACAAAGTCGTTAATGCAAATATTGATATATATATTTTTTTCATAATGTTAAAATTTTAAGTTAGCACCAACTACGAATGATCTTAATGTTGGATATGCATCCAACTCAACGCCCTGAAGTTTGTACGGATCTCCATCTCCATTTAATTCTGGTGAAAAACCTGAGAATTTTTGTGTAATAAATGGATTAATTGCATTTACATATAATCTGCAATAGCTAATAAAGCTTTTCTCATCTAAAGGAAGCTTGTATCCGAAAGTAATATTGTTAACTCTAAAGAAATCTCCTGATTCTAAATAATAAGTAGAAGCAACTGGAGTTGCATTAAACGCACCAGGATTTGAGGCAGTTGTATTATTTGGAGTCCAGAAATTGGTTGCAGATGAATCTTCTATGTTTTCACCTCCAAAATGTTGTGCTTTTTTTCCATTGTAAACTTTTGCTCCTGAAGTACCATATCCGTCAACAGAAAAATCAAAGTTTTTGTAGTTTATTCCTAATGTAACACCATAATTAGCTTTTGGCAAAATTGAACCTACATATTTTTTATCTGCATCACCTAATGCATCCTGAACGACTTTAGTTCCATCTGCTTTATAATATAACATTTTACCACTATCGGTATCAAAACCTGCATATTCATATAAGAAAAAACTTCCTAATGGCTGTCCTATAGATGAATTGTCTAAAAATTTAGTTGTTTCTCCATTTCCTAAACTTCCTCCTTCAATTGGAGATAAAATAACATCTTTTATGCCTTTAAGTTCATTTTTATTATGCGAAAAGTTACCACCAACCCAATAAGATAAATTGTCATTGATTTTATCATCCCAACGTAGCGAAATTTCATAACCTTTATTAGAAACTTCACCAACGTGTGCAGGAGATGCTGTTGTAATACCAGAAGCCATGTATGGTTTCACATTTAAAATAACATTATCAGTTTTTTTATCATACAAATCAAAAGAACCTTTCAATCGATTAGCAAGTAATTCAAAATCTAATCCTACAGAAGTCTCTTCTGTAACCTCCCAAGACAAACTTGGATCAATTTGAGAATTGATTGTTGTTCCTTCGTATAAAATTGAACCTCCTAGATATGAAGTTAACCCAGAAGAATACCCTTGTCTATTAAGTGGCACATTTTGATTGCCTAATTTACCCCAGCCTCCACGCAATTTCAATAAATTAACTGCAGTAATATCTGCCATGAAGTCCTCCTTATTAATTACCCATCCTAAACCAAAAGCTGGAAAAGTACCCCAACGATAGTCCTTAGCGAAATTTGAGGAACCATCTCGTCTAATAGTTCCTGTTACAAGATATTTATCCATTAATTTGTATTGGAAACGACCAAAGTACGAAGCTAATTTTGTTTCATTAAATACTTCGTCTTTATAGCTTGTTATGTTTGCAACATAATCTACATCCTTTAATGACCAATAATTAGAATCTGTATTTACATTTTTTCTAATAATTGTTAATTTTTCTCTATTGCCTCTAACAGATGTCTCGATACCTGCAGTTAATTCAACATCGTGAATTTTATCAAATACTTTATTGAAAGTTAAGTAGTTTGATAAATTCCAATTAAAGTATTGTTCTCTTCCTTTAGTTAATAAATTGTAAGGAGCTTTCTCTTTTTCAACCTTTTCAATCTCATAATCGGCTGCCGTTTTGTCTGGATTAGCAGCTAACCATATATTTTGAGAATCTTCAAAGTTATATTGTTTCCAAGAATAGTATTCGCCATTAAATTGTGAAGTAAATTTTAAAGAAGGTAAAATTTCATAATCAAGTTTCAACCCTCCTTGTAAAGTAATGCTTCTTTGTTCCTCGTCATAAAGATCTAGTTGTGCTACAGGATTTCCAACATTATTGAAAGCCGATCCTGTTGTATTTGCAAAACCATTTTCTCCAACTCTTGAAACACCATATTGTCCATTTGCAAAACGAACAGGTACTATTGGTGATTGTTTATATGCAGCTGTAAATGCACTCAACGGTTTTGGAGTTGAATTTGCAGAAGTTAAACTGAAAGTTTGATTTAAAGTAAGTTTCTTCGAAATTTTATATTCATTATTATTTCTAAATGTAGTACGTCCATAATCTAAACCATTCAAAATAGCTTTTTCTTCATAGTTACCTAAACTGAAAAAGTATTTGATATTTTCACCACCACCTGATACAGAAACATTATTCTGTGTATAAGAGCCAGTTCTTGTAATTGCGTCAAACCAATCTGTATTAACTGGTTGATCTTGAGAAAATGTTGTAGCTTGTAAAGCAGAGTTAGTATAATAAGCAAATTTATTACTACCTGCCATTTTAACTTTTTTCAGAGGTTCTCTAACTCCTGCAAAACTTTCAATTTCAACAGAAACTTTTTCTCCTTTACCTTTTTTGGTTGTAATAATAATCACTCCATTTGCTGCTCTCGTACCATAAATAGCCAAAGCCGAAGCATCTTTTAAAATCTCATAAGATGTAATATCATTAGCATTGATATTATTTATGTTTTCAGTTTGCATACCATCAACAATATATAGAGGATTTCTTCCTCCCAAAGCTGTCCCTAAGCCTCTAATAACTACAGAAGGAGTACTTCCTGGTAAATCTGATGAAATGACTTGAACACCAGCAGCTTTACCTTGGATAGCCTGAGAAGCATTCAAAACCTTTGTCTTAGTAATTTCTTCTGCTTTTATAGATGATATTGCTGTGGTATTATCAATTTTCTTTCTCGTACCATATCCAATAACTACTACTTCTTTTAATGCAGTATCTCCTGCTTCTTTTAAAGTAATTGTCATTGGTGCCGCAGTTGCAGGCACAGAAACTGAGTCAAAACCCAGCATCGAGATTTTTAAAGTTTCTCCAACTTTTGCGTTTATTGTGAAATTACCATCAAAATCAGCATCTGCTGAAGTTCTGGATTCTGGTGCACTAATAATAGCTCCCGGAACCCCCATTCCGCTACTGTCTAATACTTTCCCTTTAATTGCCTGCGCCTGTCCCATCATATAAGATGGCAGTAACAAGAGAGCTAAAAAGCTAAAAATAAAATTTTTCATACAGTTTGTATTCGTTTAAGTTAGTAGAGCCAAATTAAACAATTACAACGTTGTAGTACATCAAACAGCACTACTACACAGCTACATCACTACATCAAAAAACTTAAATAAAAGTGTATAAATCAATAGTTTAGATATTATTAATATTCTCTTAACAAAGCTTTATGATGTAGTAATGATGTATTAGAATTATATAATAAAAGAAGTTTAAAAATATAATATGTTTAAAAAATACATACCAATCTTACACACTTAATAAAAATTTTGACAGATTTTCATCCTGAGTGAGGTTTAGTTTCTTTCTTAAGCGATATCTGTGCAGTTCTACACCTCTAAATGATATATTCATCATAGGTGCAATTTCTTTAGATGAAAGGTTCATTTTTAAGTAAACACATAGTTTTATATCCTTGGGAGTAAGATTCGGAAACTTTTTAGTAAGATTTATAA
>SEBM01000500.1 GCA_004296145.1 Flavobacterium sp. | reverse complement strand
GGGTATTGATTTTAAATATTAAGGATAAAAGAATATAATTTTAAATAAATAAGAAATAATAACTTATCTGGGTTTCTTTTTTTATTCTTCATAATTTAATCATAATTCTGTAACTTGGTATAATTATATAAGATTCAATGCCTATTTTTGTTGCATACACAACCTTCCAAAGATGAAATTACTTATTGTCGAAGACGAACCAAATCTACTCTCTATTTTACGTAAAGGATTTGCAGAAAACAACAATGAAGTTAGTGTTGCGCTTGATGGTACAACAGCTTTAGAAATGATTCAGAACTATTCTTTTGATGTTGTAATTTTAGATGTAATGCTGCCGGATATCAACGGAATTGAAATTTGCAGAAGATTGCGCGCCAGTAAAAATTTTGTTCCTATTTTGCTTTTGACTGCTCTGGGAACTTCAGAAAATATTGTAACCGGACTCAACGCCGGCGCTGATGATTATCTGGTAAAACCTTTTAAATTTGGAGAACTCGATGCAAGAGTAAATGCCTTAAACAGGAGAGCGCATCAGGAAACTGAAAAAATTGACACTATTATAATTAGTGATTTAGAAATAAACGGAAAAGCCAAAACCGTAAAAAGAGACGGCGAACCAATTATACTCACTGCCAAAGAATTTAAATTACTTTATTATCTGGCTAAAAATAGCGGAAGAATTGTATCCCGTGACCAGATTCTGGACAATGTTTGGGATATTAATTTTGATATGAATACCAATGTTGTTGATGTTTACATCAATTATTTGAGAAAAAAAATAGACAAGCCTTATAAGACCAAACTTATCCAAACCATGAAAGGTTTAGGATATGTAATACAAGCCTAAAAAATGGATATCAGAAGAAAAATTACTTTTACGTACGTAGCACTTTCTACCTTTAGTACTTTGCTATTAAGTGTAATAGTATTTGTTTTGTTTAGAGAAAATAACCGCTATCATTTCTTAAAAAGACTCGAAGACAGGGCCAAAATAGTAGCGTCAGTGCATTTTCAAAACGACCCTGAAAAAATAAAATATTACAGTAACCTGAAAAAAAACGGACTGGAAGAACTTATCGAAGAAGAAGAATATGTTCTTAAAATAAACAGTGCCAACAGTTTTGATTATAATACAAAACTAAATCTCCCAAATGAGTTTTATTCTAATATCCTCCAAACCGGAAAAGACTATTTTGAAGTTAACAGCAAATATTATTTAGGTCAGGTTTTTACAGAAAGCAACCAAAAATATATTGTAATCGTTGGCGCAAGAGACCGAAGAGGAAAAACGACTACTATTTATATTATAAAAATTTTGCTTTTTGGCGGCATCGGATTTATTTTACTGGCCTTCTTTTTAGGACGTTTTCTGGCAAAACGTGTCATAAATCCTGTAGCAAGAATTACCAAAGAAGTAAATAGAATTAGTGCATCAAACCTGCATAACAGATTACCGGATGTCAAAAACTCAGATGAGATTTCAGATTTGACAAAAACATTTAATGATATGTTAGATCGTTTGGAAACCTCTTTTGAGATTCAGGCCAACTTTATCAACAATGCGTCTCACGAATTAAAAACTCCCATAACAACGATTATTGCAGAGTCAGAAATCATGCTTTTGAAAGAGCGTGAAGTTGCGGAATATATTGAATCATTGCAAAATATCTACAGTCAGGCATCTAGATTAGGAAATCTTACCGAAAGTTTATTAAAACTAACACAAACCGGTTATGATGGTAATAAACAGGTTTTGGATATTGCGAGAATTGACGAATTATTATTGGATGTAAAATCAGATCTGGATAAAATTTATCCGGATAACCGCGTGAGTATCAAACTTAATTTTGCTCCAAAAGATTCTAATCTATTATTGATTCCGTGTAACAGGCCGCTTTTAGAATTAGCGATAAATAATATCATTACAAACGGAGTAAAATACTCTGATAATAATGAAGTTTTTGTAACGCTTTCTGCGAATGATGAAGCAATTAAAATTTCGATTAACGATATCGGAATCGGAATTCCACCCGAAGATATTCCTCATTTATATGAACCTTTCTTTAGAGGAAAAATTGCTGCTAAATATATTGGTTACGGTTTAGGGCTTCCTTTGGCTTCTAAAATCATCCGTATGCACGATGGCGAAATTCAGGTACAATCAGAGCAAAACAAAGGAACTATTGTAACCATTATATTTAAGAAAGATATCAAAAAGATCCACATTAAAAAATCTAATGTTGAATCTTAGAAAATTCTAATTTTATATTAAGACCCTTCTAATTTTCAGGAAGTTATTTTGTATGTATAAACTAAACGATTATACATATGAAAAATTTCCTTATACCTACGACCTTAAAAGAAGATACAATAAGCGCTGTAAAATCAGCTATTATTCAAGGTAAAAATAGTCATTTTCAAATTGTTTTAATGATGGTTTCTGAAACTCCGGATTCTTTTTCGTCATCACAATTTTTGCGTGAAATGAGAACCGGTCTTACAACAAGCCAGGAAGAAGTTCTGGAAACCTGCCGATATATTATTGAAAACACGCCGGACTGCAAATTAAAAGTT
Source organism: Flavobacterium sp. (assembly GCA_004296145.1). GTDB lineage: Bacteria > Bacteroidota > Bacteroidia > Flavobacteriales > Flavobacteriaceae > Flavobacterium. The sequence goes on along the minus strand of SEBM01000500.1, from coordinate 577 downwards.
CACAACCAATACGGACTTTCATCTCCAATTTTTAAAGGAATTATTGATGCTTTTGATGTAAAATTGGTCATTCTGTCCAACTCTTACAAACAGGAAACAAAACGCATCCACCAATATTTGGTAAAACTGGCAGGAAACCAAAAATGCCCGATCCTGCATTTAGGAACAGAACTTAATAAAGATAACTTTTATAAAGCTTTATACATCGAGAACGCCAATGCAAACCTGCATGTAAAAGACGTTCAGCAGTTTTTGAGTGCCAATTTCTCGTATGAAATTGTGAGCCAGACATCAAAAGCAAATGATAGTTATGAAGATATGACACCATATTTATCTGAAGCGATTTCTAAATACGACATCGATTTGTTGGTAGAAACACGCAAAGGCGAAAAAATAAAATTCAAAAAAACTAAGAAAGAAAATATCAACGATAAACTGGGACTTCCGGTATTATCGATTTATGAAGAGTTGGTGTAGTTTTTTTCTAGTCCTTAGTTCTTAGTGCTTAGTCCAGAGTGTTTAGTAAGAACATTAAGCTTAATACTAATTACTAAAGACTAATTACTAACAACTAAGT
>SEBM01000499.1 GCA_004296145.1 Flavobacterium sp. | reverse complement strand
GGTAGAAAAAGCAGGAATCGGTTCTTACTACATTTTATAAAATATTTCTAACCAAATATGAAGCCTCTTTCAAACATAGCTGAAAGGGGCTTTTTTGTTGCCCACTAAATGCGATTTCTCAAAATATTTGAAGCGCAAAAATTCTTCTGCTATTAATGTTAGTCCCGCCATTCACTTTAGTCGCTTTGCTCCTGTTCGTTACTGTCGGGGCTATTTTACTTAAGGCAGAGCAAAACAATTCCCTCATAGCAGCAAAAACCTTGTAATTTAAACCTGATTGTAATGAAAATCCTTTTTTTGGCACCCTGAGCGAAGTCGAAGGGCGCAAAAAAGATTGAAATGAAAAGCAGGGCTGTTGCAACCTAAGAGCAGAGGAATTGCTTTTCAGAATTAAAGCCACTCTTAGTTTTAGAGATAAATTAATGCTCAATCTTTTTAACGCTATGGTAAGGTCTTATATTTCTGAATTAGGCTTTCACTTTCCTCTATCCCTTTTAAAATAGTTTTATAAGCTGTAATGATATACGCTGTAAATAAAACGAGTATAATGGACGCTAGTAAACAAGTTAAATTTAAACCAAGAAAGGTCGCATTGCTTCCAGAGTTAATTATAACATTTAGGAAAAGTAGAAACGATCCTAGGAACCCCAAATAAGAAACTGAGATTCTGTACACCAAAAACTCTTTATACTTTTTAAAATTTATTCGAAATAAAACAGCAAAACCAACTACACAAAGAAAGATAGGTACAATTATCATCATTGAATGATGATAATCTCCTATGAGGATTTGAATTTTGTAAAACAATGCACCTGCCAGCAAAACTAATGCAATATACTTAATGCCGAAAAAAGAGATGAACTGGCTCCAAAAAACACCACTATACTTTTTTCTCAATGCGCTTGAAATTCCATCTTCTACACTGCTAAAACCAAACACACCAAAAGAAGTGTGTGTTTCTCTTAAAGCTTGGTCAAACGTTAAATGATCAGCCATTTTATCTTCCACACTCGAAGCAACATGATCGAGTATTTCCATTTGAACATCAATGTATTTTATTCCTTTTTTATTTATGAATGATTTGATTTCGGCTATTTGGTCTTTAGTTAATCTCATAATTATGCATTTGATGCTTCATTCATTTTTTACATTTTTCTTATGCCTACAAGTTTATATTTCAAACTGTCAAAATCCCAAATTTCATTCTATAAAACTTTATGAAACTCCTCACGTAAACACTCGTAAAAAAGAATAGCATAAGTGTAATTGCTAATTTGGTTTCGTAACTAGTACTTACAATACTCTCCTTACTTAAAAAAAACTGTATGAATCCGCTTGTAATTATAAGTGCAAAAAAACCCTGGTTACTTAAATAGCTGTCCAGAATAGAGTATTTGCGATACCTGTATATATTAATGAAGATTTTCGCATTTGCAAAAATGGTAACAGACATACAACAGGCAAATGATGCCCATATTATTACTTTGAAATTTAACGAATCACTCTTCCCCGCATAATAAAGCATTATACACTGAGTTAAAACAATAATATTACCCAGCATATTTGGCCATTTAAATGTATTCAACATCTCTAATTGAAATGATCGGATAAACTTCCTATTTAACGTTTTTTGATAATTCTTTTCTTGCGCCACTACTTCCGAAAAACCACCGAGATCGGTATTTACAATAGAGGCCACTTCATTAATGCTAAATGGATTATTGTTCTCCTCTAAGGCATTTATAATGTGATCGTATAGCTCATTATAAGTTTCCCTATATTTAGGCACATCGATAATGTAGTTCCTAACTTCTAACTTTTGTTCTGCTGTTAATTTCATTAGCTAATTACCTTTACATTGTTTCGATATAAATTGCAAAATGCCAGCAGATAAGCATTTGATAAAAAAAGCAAAACCAATATAATTGTATTTTGCGCCTTTAGCTCAAAGAAATCCGTTTGATGAAAAATAGTTACCAATAATATTTGAAAGAAGAATATTGGTGATAAAACCAACCAACTAAAAACATCCTTTTTCATAGAAACCTTATCCCCAACTATATCTGCTGATTTATTTTTTCTCTCCAACAAGAAAGCACTAGAAAAGCAAGTTGAAGAAATTATGAGAAAATAGATCCATTTCAAATAGGATAAATTTATTAATTGACTGTTGTAAATAGTAAAGCAGACGATCAATACAAAAGCATGAAGAAAAATGCCCGGAAACCTAAATGTTTTTATCATTTCCTTTCCCAACCCCTTAATAAAATACCACTTTTTACGCATCATAAATTTTTGTTCCTTCTCAGCAATTGCTTCTAGCCCTCCAAACTCAACCCTAATTACCCAGCGCAATCTAATTATATCATATCTCTCTTCCCTATCTTCGAATACACTTATGATATGATCCAAAACTTCAAGAAACGTTTCTCTATATTTTATAGATTTGGAGATGTAGACTGCTATTTCATCTCTCTGTTCCGCTGTTAATTTCATTAAATACTAGGCTTAAGATTTAACAATAATTGTAATTGAGTAATAAAATCTTTAGCCTCCTGAAGTTTGCTTACCACTTCTTTTTCTCCATTTTCTGAAAGCGAATAATATTTACGTACTCTATTATCTACAACTTCTGTTGATGTTTCCAACAAACCTTCTGCTTCTAATTTATGTAAGGCAGGATAAAGCGCTCCCTCTTTTAACAATAACTCGCCCTGTGTAATTGCCTTAACTTTTTGCGTTATCTCATAACCGTACATCTTATCGTTCTCTGAAAGTAGTTTCAAAATAATGGTTTGTAAAGTCCCTTTAAAAAGTTCGTTATTAGTTGCCATAAGTCGAATATACAATTTTCTATATACATAAGAAAATTATGTATATAATTTCTATAATTATTTTTTATTGATTTCGTTTTGAAGCGCGACGGAGGCTGAGCTATTAACGTTAGTCCCGCCATTCACTTTAGTCGTTTTGCTCCTGTTCGTTACTGTCGGGGCTATTTTATTTAAGGCGGTGCAAAACAGGCCGTTCAAAGTAGCAAAAGCCCTGTAATTTAAACCTGATTGTAATGAAAATCCTTTTTTGTGGCACCCTGAGCGAAGTCGAAGGGCGCAAAAAAGATTGAAATGAAAAGCAGGGCTATTGCAAGCGAAGTGC
>SEBM01000498.1 GCA_004296145.1 Flavobacterium sp. | reverse complement strand
AATTTTTCCCTTTCAAATTGTTAAAGTTTAAACAAAAGTGCACTGATTTACAAGGATTTATTTTGTCGCCGATGTTTTTTTTATACTTTTGTCAAGCCCAAATTTATTATTAACCTAAAGGAATTCAATGATTTACAAAATTTATCCACTTGTGGTGTTTTTGCTATTGTCTTTTGGTAAAGATTCAAAAAACACAAATGATTTAAAAACAGTATCAACAAAAAGTTTCGCTAAAATTGAAAAAGTTGAAAAACTTGCACTTGATACTAAAATTGAAAATGCATACAATGCATTAAAAACAAACAAGTTTTCGCTACCTGAATTGAAAATCTTTTCTGAAGCTTTAAAAGGTTTTTACTTATTGAAAGAAAAAGGTGCAGTTCAAAAAGACATTTTAACTTTAATTGATTTTAGTTTGTCATCAAATACCAAACGTCTTTGGGTAATTGATTTGTCATCTAATACCATTTTGTTCCAATCCCTTGTAGCACACGGAAGAAACACCGGAGAAGAATTTGCATCAGCATTTTCAAACTCTAATTCATCTTTTAAAAGCAGTTTAGGATTCTATGCGACTGGTGAAATTTATCAGGGAAAACATGGTGCTTCACTACGTTTAGATGGTTTAGAAAGAGGCGTAAATGACAATGCCCGCGAAAGAGGAGTTGTTGTTCACGGTGCAGATTATGTATCAGAATCTTTTATCAGAAGTAATAAAAGATTAGGAAGAAGCCAGGGTTGCCCAGCTCTTCCGGTTGAATTAACAAATGAAATAATTCAGACGATTAAAAATAAATCGTGTTTGTATATCTATCATCCGTCAAGAAGTTTTGCGATGGAAGAAAAGCTAATCTCTTAATTTAGCATACAAATCTGAATCAAGATTATAAATATCAGCTCTGAAAATGAGCTGATTTTTTTTGCTCCATGCTGTCCAGTACCATTGATATAAATCGTATTTTTTTGTGATTTTGATATAAGTTGTTTTTTTAGAAGCAATTATAGTATCAATTTTGTCTTTTGAATAATTTTTAGAATCATCCAGAATATGTTCTGCTAATTCTAAAGGATTTTCAATACGCACACAACCGGAACTTAGCGAACGATTGTTTCTCACAAAATAATTTCTATGATTGGTATCGTGAAGATAAACGCTGTGATGATTTGGGAACATGATTTTCATTAATCCTAATGAATTGTTGTAACCCGGACTTTGCACATAACGGTACTTTCCGGGATTATTTTCATTCCATTTCATCGGATCAACCACTTTTCCTGCAGAATCATAAATCGTTATATTTTTCTTAGCCAGATAATTACGATTTCGTTTCATTGCCGGTACAACGTCTTCCTTTAATATAGTAGGAGGAACGGTCCATGTTGGGTTAAAAACCACAGATTTCAGTTTAGAAGTAATGATTGGAGTTCTTCTTTTACTGGTTCCTACAACCACGTTACGAACCAAAGTAGTATCTTGATTTTCAACAACATTTAAGCTGTAATCCGGAATATTGATAATGAAATAACTTTCTGCCAATTCATTATTATACCATCTCCAGCGTTCCAGATTGGCAATGATTTGCTCCTTTCTTTTTTGTTTAGAAAAATTTAAAGCACTTATTGTTCCTGCTCCGATAACACCATCATCTGCAAGCCCGTGTCTTGCCTGAAATTTTTTGACTGCTTCAAATGTTTTATCGTCATATTTTTTTGTCAGACTATCGCTTTTTCCAGACATATCTTTCCAGAATAAAAGTCTTTTTTTAATATTGATTATGGAGCTGCTGGTATCGTTTAAGCTTATTTTTACTTTATCAGGAGACGGAATAGTTCCAATATCATCATCTTCAGGATAAGTATTTATAATCTTAAGAGCTTCAACCAGTTGTTTATAGGATTGTGCTTTTGACTGACAATGTTCAGCAATGCTGTCGAGCTTGTTTTTATTAAAAGCTTTAATCAGTTCATTATTTACATCAAAAGTTTTTTCTTCCAAATCCCAGTTAGAATACAATTTTTTAGGATCCAGTTTTCCTTTATATAAGTGAGTTAAGTACAATTCAAAATTGTAAGTAAGTAAGATATCGTAAGTTGCGAGTTCCGAATCTTTAAGACTGCTGATTCTTTTTTCGAATTTTTCAAGAGTCGAAGATTTATAATCATCGGGATTTAAGCCCAGCTCGTCTGCTTTGTTTAATAACGACAATACAAAAGTTCTCTTTTTAAGATTTCCCCAAACCGTCATATTTTCAGATGATTTATAGAATGCTTTAAGAGTTTCACTTTTATAAATATTTATTGTGGCTGTATCAATCTGAACTTTTCTTTCGTCAGTAAGAATAATTGCGGGAGGTGTTGTTGTGTTTTTTGCAGCAACTTTTGGAGATTCTTTTTTGCAACTAATTAAAATACATATTATAAACAAAAAGTAAAGTTTCTTCATTTTAAATTTCTTTATACATTAAATAATGTTCGCCTACATCTTTTATATCAAAAGCCTCGCCAACAATTTGGTAATTCATTTTTTTATAAAAACCCACAGCCACTGTTCTGGCATTGAACCAAATTAGATTAATATCTTTTTCGATACAGAAGTTTTCACAGTGTTTTACCAGCGCTTCGCCAAATCCTTTTTTCTGATGTGACTCTAAAACCGCCATTCCGCGAATTTGCGCCTGATTTTTTTCGGCAAATATAGAATTGATTTTTGTAAATAACGAAATAATTCCTATTAATTCATCTTCTTCGTACAATCCGAAATGATGCGTGTCTTCTAAATCATCTCCTTCAAAAATGCATGTTTCGACAGGTTTTCCTTTTCTAAGTACAGGTTGGCGAACGATAAAAGTTTCTTTTGACGGTATTTCTTTGATAATATTCATACTATGCAGTATATTGGTTAAACCTTCTTCTGTCATTGCAAGTTTCGCTTGAATTTGTCCTTTAACTAGATATGCATCAGAGAGCTCCGAATCTGGTGTTATAGGGTCGTTTTCTTCGATTTGGAGACACTTATTGACCATGTCTAGAGCCTGGATGTATAAGCCTTTATCTCTGTTTAGAATAGCATTGTTTTTGTAAGTAATGGCAAGATCTAAGTTTGTTGTATTGGACTTGTCATTTTGAATTATCTGAAAGCATTCATCGAAACGAGATTGAGCTTTGGTGAATTGAGCTAATTGAGTTTCTGTT
>SEBM01000497.1 GCA_004296145.1 Flavobacterium sp. | reverse complement strand
AAAAGATCAGCTATAGATCTTTTTTTGTTTTTGTTTCTTTTTTAATAAAGCAATAAACTATCTCTTCTTAATCTTTAAAGTGTCTTCTCTAATCTCTTCTCTATTACTTGCTGCCTCAAATGACAACTATATATATTGACAAACTATTAAAAATAAACTTCCTAATATTTAAAAACCTTCTCATCATAACGCTTCGCAAACTATTTCAGTAGTTATTAATACAAAGTTACTGTCTGATTTTCTCCGATTTAACGACTAAACAATAGTTTGTATTTATAACGCTACAGATTTCTAGTCATAGGAGATGTTCTTTTGTTTAAGGCTAACTTTGCAAAACGTGTAAACCTGTGGTATTAAAACAAGTTTTGAGTTTTAGCTTTTTTATTGATTGAAATACTGTTTCAGTATGGTAGTTATGAGTTTTAAATTATACATAGAATGTAAGCGCAACCCACATACAAAGCAAGGTATGTTGAGAGTTTCAAAATAGAAGATACGTCATTCAAAACGCTGTGTTGCTTAAATTTTAATACTGGAAAACAATTAGCGTGTGTCTTAAAGCGCATTATCACTTTACGTTATCAAATGGACTTTTTCCCTCACGCATAAAGATCGTACCCATCTTTTGATACTTGAGAAGCTGATTTTTCACACAAAGAGTGTAAATTCCACTTCCTAAATTGTTTTGCGCTCGAATAATGATTACCTCTTTCTCGTCAACATTATTATCAATAGCAACAAATTTCTTTAGTCAGTTTTTTTTGATTAGTTCTTTGAAATTTTTAGGCAAATCACATTCGGTAGCAGTTTGTGGTTCTTTCGCTTTTTCTTCCTGTGCGAAATTAAGTGTAGGTAACGCTAATACAAGTGTAAATTGAATATATTAAATTAGCATCGAGTTAAAGTTGATCATAAAATCTTAATTTTAATATATGAAACAAGAACGAAAAATTTATGATCCAGCTTTTAAGAACAGAATAATTCAATTAAGCAACGAGAAGACTAATGTTTCAGAATTAGCTGGAGAACTAGGTGTAAAAGTCACATTGTTTTTATAAATGGCGCAAAGAGTACGAAGAATTTGGGGAAGGAAACTTTCTTGAAAATGCAAATCTTGAACTAACTCCAGAGCAGGGAAAAATCCACGAATTGGAGAAGAAACTAAAGGATGCAGAGCTAGAGCGCGATATATTAAAAAGAGCAATCGGCATTTTTAGTTTATTTTCTATTATTTCTTTTTAAGGTCTTTATGAATGCTAAAGCATTTCTAAAAAGAGGTCGATGAAATATGAGTTTATTAAACAAAACAAATACTTATTTCCGATTGAAAAAATGTGCCGTTGTTTAGAAGTTGGTATCAGCGGTTATTAAAAATGGAAAAGTAGCTCAATTTGCAATAGATTGCTTTTGAAAGAAAAAATGAAACAGCAGATAGCCTCGATTTATTTCATGTCAAAACAGAGCTATGGAAGCCTTAGGATTATCTTTGAATTAGATTCATTAGGATATAAAATATCACGAATTACGGTTGCGAAATATATGAGGGAGTTGGGTTTAAGAAGTAAACTGAGCAGAAAATTTAAAGTTACCACGAACTCAAAACACAATTATCTGGTGGTGGAAAATGTTTTGGATAGAAACTTTGCCGTTGCTGCACCTTCTGAAGTTTGGGTTTCTGACATCACCTATATTCAAACCAACGAAGAATTTTTAGACTTAACCACAGTTATTGATTTGTATGACCATAAAAGAGTCGGATGGAGTTTAAGGAATGAGTACTGAAGAAACGAGTCTTGCAGCTTGGAAAATGGCGGTCAAAAATAGAAAAGTTGCAAAAGGATTAATTTTTCATAGCGACCGAGGCGTTCAGTATGCAAGCAATAAATTTGTAAAAACCATTGAGTCTTACGGTGTAATTAGAAGGAAATATTTGAATACATTGAAATCTGGTACAACAAAAAAAGACGACTCGGTACCTTATATTACAAAACAATAGAAGAGTTTAATAATCAAAACAAAATTTACCAAAATGTAGCTTAACTGATACTGGAAATTTTATTTGCATATCCATTTTCATAAACTTTACGTAGTTATTAAAATTTAAATAGGTTTGATTGAATTTAAGCAGATTAAAAAAAGCACTTTCAAAAACTTGGGTACAAAAACAAAAAAGAGAAAATGTAGTTACTTGATGTGTAGTAATTTACAATTTCTCTTTAGCTTAAAAAAAAGTGGAGTTGGAGGGACTACCTATGAGCATTGATAATCAGTTAGTTACATTGTTTTTGTAGTATTTTTTGTAGTGCTTTAGTTGTTTTTGCCTAAAACAGAACCTTTGTTTTCCGAGTTGTAAAGATAATATTTTGATGAAATAAAAAGTTGTTTTCAGACCTACATTTTCTACATTAACTACATTTTTAAGATAGCAACCTATATTAACTAATATAAACTAATTCCTCACTGAACGCAATTTTGCGCTGAGTAAATCAGACAATCAATATAAACCAAAACATGAAAGGGTGACTATGACATTTCTCGTATGGTAGGTGTTGTAGATGAAGAAGAAAAGCTGCTACGAAGATTATCCGTAGCAGGTCATAAAGCGGGAATTTCCGCTTTTATAATGTGCGAATTTGGTGTATTTCGATAAACCTGCAAATCTGCACTTTTATAATATCGGAAATTCCGGCATTTAGTTTTCCATAGTATTATGGAAAACCTGCTCCATAAAATAATGGCTCAGGTAGTTCATAATTCTATGATTAACCTCATCAGATGTTTCGAGAGTGGTTTTTAAATGGGGAGAAATCTGCCTATTTAAAATCGGACAATATTTCGTCCGGTTAGGTTTTCCCGAATTTTGTGGAAAATGTATTTGATAATTTTATCAATAACTCGCTCCGGTTTTTGATGTTGTAAATCTTATCTGAATCTTATAATCTTCAAAAACATAGTATTGAAGAAAATTAGATTCAATAATAAATACTTAATGGATCTCTTTTTTATGGACTCCGATAATTAACGTAATTAAATTTGCTTTGGTTCAGGTTCTGTGGAATGATTTCCGCGCGTACGTATAGTGATATGGAAAAAATCTTCAATATTCCATAAAAGCGGTAATTGTCGTTTTTATGAAATAAACATTTTCAGATTTTATTTGTTATTTTATGAAATCCAGAATACTTAAATCCGGAATGTA
>SEBM01000040.1 GCA_004296145.1 Flavobacterium sp. | reverse complement strand
TGTTTAGAGAGATAACTTTTAAATATTGTTTTAAGTTGAATTTAATTCATTGTTTTCTAATTAACACTTGTCTATTTATTAAATTTTTAAATTGACACATTTTCTAATTTTCTAATTAGCAAATTGTCTAATTAAATTTGTACTTTTGCCAAGTTTTTTACACAACTACTTACAAACAACAACAGAATGAATCAAACAAAATATATTTTTGTTACAGGCGGTGTGACTTCTTCTTTAGGAAAAGGAATTATCGCGGCATCTTTAGCAAAATTGTTACAAGGAAGAGGGTATCGTACAACTATTCAAAAATTCGACCCATATATCAATGTGGATCCGGGGACATTAAATCCTTATGAACATGGAGAGTGTTATGTTACAGATGACGGAGCAGAAACAGACTTAGATTTAGGACATTACGAGCGTTTTCTTAACGTTCCTACATCTCAGGCAAATAACGTTACAACAGGAAGAGTTTATCTTTCAGTTATTGAAAAAGAAAGAAGAGGAGAATTTTTAGGAAAAACTGTTCAGGTTGTTCCTCATATTACCAACGAAATCAAAGACAGAATGCAATTGCTTGGTAAATCAGGCGATTATGATATTGTGATTACTGAAATCGGAGGAACTGTCGGAGATATTGAATCTCTTCCATATATAGAATCTGTTCGTCAGTTGGTTTGGGAATTGGGAGAAAATAACGGAATTGTTATTCATTTGACGTTGGTTCCGTTTTTGGCTGCTGCCGGTGAATTAAAAACAAAACCAACACAACACTCTGTAAAAACTTTGATGGAAAGCGGTATCAAAGCTGATATTTTAGTTTGCAGAACGGAGCATGAATTATCTCAGGAATTACGTCAAAAATTAGCGTTATTCTGTAATGTGAAAAAAGAAGCTGTTATTCAGTCAATTGACGCTTCTACTATATATGAAGTTCCAAATTTAATGCTTGAAGAAGGATTGGATGTTGTAGCTTTAAAGAAATTAGATTTGCCTAAAAAAGCATCTCCGGATCTTAAAAACTGGAATACCTTTTTGAAAAGATTAAAAAATCCAAAACAAACTGTAAATATTGGTTTGATTGGTAAATATGTAGAAATGCAGGATTGTTACAAATCTATTTTAGAGGCGTTTATTCATGCAGGAGCTGCGAATGAAACTAAAGTAAACGTAATTTCTATACACTCAGAACACATTAATATTGATAATGTAGAAGAGAAGTTAGGACCACTTGACGGAGTTTTGGTTGCACCGGGCTTTGGAGAAAGAGGTATTGAAGGAAAAATTGAAGCAGTTCGTTTTGCACGTGAAAATAACATTCCGTTTTTCGGAATTTGTTTAGGAATGCAAATGTCTGTAATCGAATATTCAAGAAATATTTTAGGTTACGCTGAAGCGAATTCTACTGAGATGAATGAGAAAACGCCTCATCCGGTTGTAAATTTGATGGAAGAACAAAAAACAATCACCGACAAAGGTGGAACAATGCGTCTTGGAGCTTGGAAATGTAATATTAAACCAAACACTTTAGCGCATAGAATTTATGGAGAAAAAACTATTTCGGAGCGTCACCGTCACCGTTATGAGTACAATAATAAGTATGCAGACGAATTACAAAAAGCAGGTTTAATTGCTTCGGGAGTAAACCCTGATACTGGTTTGGTTGAAATTATTGAGTTAGAAAACCATCCGTTTTTCATAGGTGTACAATACCACCCTGAATACAAAAGTACAGTGGCAAATCCGCACCCAATTTTTGTAAATTTTGTTGCTGCTGCTGTAAATGCGCATAAAAAATAATAATTATATTCTAAAAGGATGTAACTTTTGAGTTCAACTCATAACTAATAGCCTTTAAACGAATAACTTTTTTAAATTATAATGGAAGAAAAAAAATTTGACTTTAATTCAATCATTGGTTTTGTATTGATATTTGGAATTTTGATTTGGATAATGTATCAAAATCAGCCTTCTGAGAAAGAAATTGCTGCTGAAAAAGCCAAGAAAGAATTAGTAGCTAAACAAGAAGCTCAGGCTAAAGCTGATAAAACTAAAACGGCTGCCGTTCCTGCTGTTGCTACAACTCCAGGAGATACGCTTCAGTTAGCAAAATTGCAAAAAACTTTAGGAGGTTTCGCTTATTCAGCTACACTTCCTTCTGCAAAAGAATCTTTTACTGTAATTGAAAATGAAAAGTTAAAACTTAAAATCGCTAACAAAGGTGGTTACATAGTTGAAGCTACTCTAAAAGAATTTGAAAGATTTGAAAAAGGTTCAAAACAATTAGTTGAATTGATCAAAGACAATAATTCTAATTTAAACATTCAGTTGCAAACAACTAATAACAGAACTTTAAATTCTAAAGATTTGTTTTTTGAGCCAACACTTACTAAAGTTGGCGCAGATCAGGTTTTATCAATGCGTTTAAAAGCAGGAGCTAACGAATTCTTAGAATACAAATATATCCTGAAACCAAATGATTATTTAGTTGGTTTTGATATTCGTTCTCAAGGTTTGAATAAAGTTTTGAATGCTTCTAAACCATTAGATTTAGTTTGGGATTTGAAATCATTCAGAAACGAGAAAAGCATTTCTATTGAGAAGCGTTACGCACAGCTTGAATATGAATATGGAGATGAAAAATACAGCTCTGTAAGTCATGGAGAAGCAAAAGAAGATACTCCTGAAAAAGTAAGTTTTGTTGCTTTTAAACAACACTTTTTTACAGCGATTTTATCAACTGATAAACCATTCGAAAAATCTAAGTTGGAATCTAACGATTTAGTAAAAGATGAAAAGATAGATACAGCTTTTATCAAACAATTTAAAGCAACAGTTCCTTTAGCATTTTCTAATGGGGAAGTTGACTATAAAATGAATTGGTATTTTGGACCGGCAGATTATAAAGTACTAAAATCTTATGATAAAAATTTCGAAAAAATTATTCCATTAGGCTGGGGAATTTTCGGATGGATCAATAAATGGATATTTGTTCCGTTATTCGGATTTTTAGCTTCATTTATTCCTTATGGAATTGCAATCATCATTTTTACAATTATTATCAAATTGGCTATGTCGCCAATTACATATAAATCTTTCTTGTCTCAGGCAAAAATGAAAGTTTTGCGTCCGGAGATTACAGAGTTGGGAGAAAAATTCAAAAAAGACCCAATGAAGAAACAACAGGAAACAATGAAATTGTACAACAAAGCGGGAGTAAACCCAATGGCAGGATGTATACCGGCGTTGATTCAGTTACCGTTTATGTATGCTTCATTCCAGTTTTTTCCATCTGCATTTGAGTTGAGACAAAAAAGTTTCCTTTGGGCAGACGATTTATCATCATTTGATGCAGTTGTACAATTGCCATTCAATATTCCATTATACGGAAACCATATTAGTTTGTTCCCAATTTTGGCAGCAATTGCGATTTTCTTCTATATGAAAATGACATCTGGAGATCAACAAATGGCTGCGCCGCAACAAGAAGGAATGCCGGATATGGCTAAAATGATGAAAATCATGATTTATGTTTCGCCATTAATGATGTTAATTTTCTTCAATAGTTATGGTGCTGGTTTGAGTTTGTATAACTTTATCTCGAACTTAATTACAATCGGAATTATGTTTGTAATTAAAAACTATATTGTTGATACTGATAAAATTCATGCTCAGATTCAGGAAAACAAATTAAAAGAGCCTAAGAAACCAAGTAAGTTTCAACAACGTCTTCAGGATGTAATGGAACAACAGGAAGCTGCAAAAGCTCAAAATAAAAAGAAATAAAATTCTATAAAAAAATCTCGATTTATCGGGATTTTTTTTATCCTTTAATATACTTTATAAAGTACAATTTCGTTAAAGTTTAAAATTGATATTAAGATGATTTTAAAAAAAATACTCTTCGGATTTGCATTATTAAATGCATTTGTGATAAATGCTCAAACCGACTTTAATAAACTGGATACCAACGGTAAAAAAGATGGTTTATGGAAAGGAACTTATGAAGTTTCTAAACGCCCGCGTTATGAAGGAACTTTTAACCACGGAAAAGAAACCGGGATATTTAAGTTTTTTGATGATACAAAAAAAGGAGATGTAATTGCAACACGTGATTTTAGTGCTAATGACGGCACAGCCTATAATATTTTCTATGATCAGAATAAAAATAAAGTAAGTGAAGGAAAAGTAGTTGGAAAGAACTACGAAGGTGAATGGAAATATTATCATAAAGCTTCTAAGATTCTAATGACTGTTGAAAATTATAAAAACGGAAAACTGGAAGGCGCAAGAACTGTTTATTATCCAAATTCTAAAGTAGCCGAAGAAATGGTGTATGTAAATGGTTTGAAAGAAGGTATTTATAAAAAATTCGGACAAAATGGAATCATTTTGGAACAAACAACATACAAAAATGATGAATATAACGGAGATGCTGTTTTTTATGATTCTGATGGAGTCGTAGCTTCTGAAGGGAAATTTTTGAAAGGAAAAAAAGCAGGCATCTGGAAGTTTTATTTAAAAGGAAAACTTACCAAGGAAATAAATATGAGCGATCCGAAAAATGTGAATAAAGCTTCTGAAAACAAAGAAACGAAAAAGAATCAGTCTGTAAAAAAACAATAATAGTATTTAATGAAAGGGCAAAAATTGGCAATTGCATTTGATGCTTACGATGAAAAATTATTCCAGAGACGGAAATAATATTTATTACTTTAATCGAATTATTAAAGAAGCTGATGCTGCGACTTTTGAAATTGTAGTAAGTCCTTCTGTATTTGAAACTCCAACTCAATTTGCAAAAGACAAAAATCACTATTACTTTAATGATGAAATTTGCTCAAAAGAGAATTTTGAAAAATGGATAGCATCAGAAAAAGACCAAAATCAAAAATTTATTGAACAAAACAATCTTCAATAGTTTTTGTCTACCATCGCATTATATAAACTAATCAAAACTACCGTAATTATATAGATTTTGACTTACCTTTGCAACCTTGTAAAAATATAAAAGAGTTAAAATGAAACGTGTAGTTGTTGGACTTTCTGGTGGAGTAGATTCTAGTGTTGCTGCTTATTTATTGCAACAGCAGGGATACGAAGTTATTGGCCTTTTTATGAAAAACTGGCATGATGATTCGGTTACTATTTCTAATGAATGTCCTTGGTTAGAAGATAGTAATGATGCTTTGTTAGTTGCCGAAAAACTCGGAATACCGTTTCAGACTGTTGATTTAAGTGAAGAATACAAAGAAAAAATCGTTGACTATATGTTTAACGAATACGAAAAAGGGAGAACTCCAAATCCTGATGTGCTTTGTAACCGCGAAATCAAATTTGATGTTTTTATGAAAATTGCTTTAAGTCTTGGTGCCGATTATGTGGCAACGGGACATTATTGTCAAAAAAGTGAAATTGAAGTTGACGGAAAACCGGTTTATCAATTAATTGCAGGAACAGATAATAATAAAGATCAATCATATTTTTTATGTCAGTTATCTCAGGAGCAACTGGCAAAATCATTGTTTCCAATTGGTGCATTAACTAAGCCAGAAGTAAGAGAAATTGCGGCTGAAATGGATTTAGTTACCGCAGAAAAGAAAGATTCGCAAGGGTTATGTTTTATCGGAAAAGTACGTTTACCTGAATTTTTGCAACAAAAATTGCAGCCAAAAGAAGGTAAAATTGTTCAAATTGATAAAAATGATCCAATTTATACTAGAGAAAAAGTTGAAGGCTTATCTTTAGAAGAAGAATTAAAATCAGAAGCTCAAAAACTTAACTATCTTCCAACAATGGGGAAAGTAGTAGGTAAACATCAGGGTGCGCACTATTTTACAACAGGGCAAAGAAAAGGATTGAACGTTGGTGGAACGACAGATCCGTTATTTATTATTGCAACAGATGTT
Source organism: Flavobacterium sp. (assembly GCA_004296145.1). Classification (GTDB taxonomy): domain Bacteria; phylum Bacteroidota; class Bacteroidia; order Flavobacteriales; family Flavobacteriaceae; genus Flavobacterium. The sequence goes on along the minus strand of SEBM01000040.1, from coordinate 8,081 downwards.
GAGACCAATACCATTTATACAGGTTTGACAAGTCAGCATCCCGGGTTATTCAAAAAAGCTTTATTTATTGAGAAATCTGAAGTTCACTGGGTTCGTACAGATTTGGCTTTAAAAGTTGGTGAAACGATGGAAGTAATGGCGAGAATTCGTTATCGCCAGCCTTTGCAAAAAGCAATTTTACATCAGTTTGAAGACGGAATGTATATTCATTTTGAAGAATCACAATCTGCTATTACAGAAGGTCAGTTTGTGGCTTGGTATTTTGATAACGAATTAGTTGGTTCGGGAGTAATTTCTTAGCTTTATACTTTTTTATACAGGTTTTACCTTAAAAAGTATTTTATGAAGCACATTCTACTTTTATTTTGTTTGTTATTTTCTTCCTCAATTTTTTCACAGGAAGATGCGTGGGTTTATTTTAATTCAAAACCAAATGCACAAACTTATTTAGATGCCCCGTTGCAAATGCTTTCGCAGCGAGCTTTAGATCGTCGTACCAATCAGAATATTGCATTAAATGCAAATGATGCTCCGATAGAAAAACTATATGTTAATCAGGTAAAAGCAAGTACAGGAATTACAATATTGGCTCAGTCAAAATGGCTGAATGCACTTCACGTGCGTGGTTTACAGGCTGATATCAATGCATTAAAAAGTATGTCTTTTGTTGACAAAGTTGTTTTTGCTGACAGAACTTTAAATGTTACTTCAAAAAATGCTGGAGATAATAAAACTGCAAAAACAAACAAGAAACTCAAAACGGCAATTGATTATGCTTACGGAACTTCAGCAAATCAAATCCAAATGCTTAATGGACAGGTATTGCATCAGCAAAACTATACTGGATCGGGCAAAATCATTGCAGTTTTAGATGCTGGTTTTCCCGGAGTAAATACGGCCCAGCCTTTTGAAAATCTTAGAAACAATAATCGTATTTTAGGAGGTTATAATTTTGTATCCAGAAACGAAAACTTCTATTCAGGTGATAGTCACGGTACAATGGTACTCTCAACAATGGGAGGTTACAAAGAAAATAGTTTAGTAGGTACAGCGCCAGATGCTTCTTATTATTTATTTATTACAGAAAATAATGCATCAGAAAATCCAATAGAAGAATCACTTTGGGTAGAAGCGGCAGAAAAAGCAGATAGTCTGGGTGTTGATATTATTACTACCTCTTTGGGTTATTTTGAATATGATGCACCAAGATATAGCCATACTTACAGTGACATGAATGGTACAACAAATTTTATCTCGCGTGGTGCAGAAATTGCTTTTAGTAAAGGAATTATAGTTGTAGCATCAGCCGGAAACGAAGGTAGAGAAACTGAACCTCACATTGGCGGACCTGCCGATGCTGTTTCTGTTATTACAGTTGGCTCAGTAGATTCTTCAAAAAATAAATCAGATTTTAGTTCTGTCGGGCCAAGTTATGATAACCGAATAAAGCCTGATGTAATGGCTCAGGGCACGGCTGCAGTTGTTTCAAATACTGCCGGAACTATTACAACTATTAACGGAACTTCTTTTTCATGTCCTATAATGGCAGGAATGATTGCTTGTTTGTGGCAGGCTTTTCCAACAAAAACGAATCAGGAAATCAGACAAATGATTCTGGAATCTTCTGATCGATATACCAATCCGAATAATAATTATGGTTACGGAATTCCTAATTTTGGAACTGCTCTAGGAGTTGAAAGTTTTGAAAATACTACTTTTTCAGTGTATCCAAATCCGGTTCTTACCAATATTTCCTTTTTATTTTCTAACCAGGATAAAGCTTCGGTAATAATCTATTCTGTTTTAGGACAAAAACTTATCGAAAAACAAATTACAAATGATAATCCGAATCTTTCTCTGCAGTCATTAAAAAGCGGTCTTTATTTCTACACTTTTGATGCTGATGGTTTACACAAAACAGGAAAGATTATTAAACAATAATGGCATTTTTAAATGAATAAAATTACTCAGCTTTTTAATATAAAATATCCAATAATTCAGGGAGGAATGATTTGGGCGAGCGGATACAAATTAGCAAGTGCCGTAAGTAATGCAGGAGGTTTAGGACTTATAGGTGCGGGATCTATGTATCCTGAAGTTTTGCGTGAACATATTCAAAAATGCAAAAAAGCAACCGATAAACCGTTTGGAGTCAATATTCCGATGTTGTATCCAAATATTGAAGAGATTATAAATATTGTTGTTGAAGAAGGCGTAAAAATTGTTTTTACCTCTGCGGGAAATCCTAAAACCTATACCTCTTTTTTGAAAGAAAAAGGAATTACCGTTGTTCATGTTGTGAGCAGTAGTGTTTTTGCCTTAAAAGCGCAGGATGCAGGCGTTGATGCCATTGTAGCAGAAGGTTTTGAGGCCGGAGGACATAATGGACGCGATGAAACAACAACGCTGACTCTGATTCCGATGGTAAAGGAAAAAATTCAAATTCCGATTATTGCTGCCGGAGGAATCGCGAGCGGAAGAGGAATGCTGGCTGCCATGATTTTGGGTGCAGATGGTGTGCAGATGGGAAGCCGTTTTGCAGCTTCGACAGAATCTTCTTTGCACAATAATTTTAAAGAAACTATAGTTAATATAAAAGAAGGAGATACTCATTTGACTCTTAAGGAATTGGCACCGGTCAGATTGGTTAAAAATAAATTTTATAATGATGTTCAGGCATTATATGAAAAATCTCCTTCAAAAGAAGATTTAATACAATTATTAGGCAGAGCAAGAGCTAAAAAAGGAATGTTTGAAGGCGATCTGGAGGAAGGTGAACTTGAAATTGGACAAATAGCCGGAATTATTCACGAGATTTTGCCTGTAGAAAAAATAATTCAACAAATTATGGCTGATTTTGAAGTTGCCACTCAGGAAAAAGCTAAATTTGAGTTTTAATAGCCTTAAAATACATGAACAGTTTACGTACCTACATATTAATCCTTTTTTTAGGCCTTTGTTTTCAGCAATCTTACAGTCAGTCTTATCGCTTTAAAACATCGGGTTTTAGCGTGCTGGAAAAGAACGAAAGAGGAAAATGGGGCGAATGGTCCAGTCTTGATCTGGTAAATCTTTCGGTTATTTTGGATACAGACAAACACCGAATTGTTGTGTATTCTCAGGAAATTCAATTATTCAATATTATAGAATATATCGAAAGAGAAGAAAATGATACGGATATTGTTTATTCTTTTTTATGTAAAGATAATAATGGAAATGATTGTAAACTTTCAATAATTACAAGAAAAAAACAGGACTATCGTAAACAGCTTTATATTAATTACGACAACCAGATTGTTGTTTATAATATTTTTACGGTTTAAATTAATTCATAAAAAAACAAGCCTGACAAATTCAAAACTTGTCAGGCTTGTTTTTTTATAACCTCAGAATCTTAGTTTCTTAGAACCTTATAAATCAATCTCTTTAATAAATTCATCATATTCCAAATAGAACATTTCCAGCGCATGCATGTTTTCGTTGAAAAAATCAAAAATGGTATCCCAGTTATTTTTGTTGCTAAAACCAACTCCAAGTTTTTCAACCCAGATTCTGCTGATGGTTTTGCCACTTTCTAAAGTGTAGTTTTTTTCAAAAACCAAATCCTTGATAAATTCTTCTTCAAGAATATTTTTTAATGCCTCTATCTTTTCATAATAAGCATTGCGTTTTTCGTCGCTTCGTGGTTCGATGTCGATTAAAACCTGGGCTTTTTTATTGTCCACAAAAAATTTAAAAGAAAAATCTTTAATCTTGGTATCATAAAGTACCCATTTTCGTGGATATTTTTCGGCGAAAGCCACCCAAAATTCTCTCTTTAATTTTTGTGATTCTTCTCTGCTGTACATTTATTATGGCTTTAGATCTGTTAAAACTTGTAAAAACGCGTTTTCTGGACTATATTTATATTTTATTTGAAAGTACAAAAATAAACTTTGAATATGGATTTTCAAGATTTTTTGCAATATGTTCCTAATATAATTCCGGTAAAATTGCCGGCAACCTCGTCCCACTTAAAAATGGCTCCAAAAGAGCGGGCAGAAGGATTGAAAAATTTAGATATAAATGCATTAAATCCGAGAATGGCTGCCGTTATGATGTTGATTTATCCTAAAAATAAAGAAACACATTTAGTTTTAATTGTTCGTAATGCATATAATGGGGTTCATTCCTCGCAAATTGCTTTTCCGGGAGGCAAATTTGAAACAACAGATTCAGGATTTGAAGAAACGGCTTTGAGGGAAACACATGAAGAAGTTGGAATTTTACCGGAAAAAATAAAAATCATTAAAGAATTTTCTCCGATGTTTATTCCTCCCAGTAATTTTTTAGTGCATCCGTTTTTAGGGATTGCTACAGAAGAGCTTACATTTTATCCTGATGTACGGGAAGTTGCGAGTGTAATAGAATTGCCGCTTTCTGTTTTTTTAGATGATGAAATTATGATCGAAGCCACGTTGCCGGCAACTTCTTATGGATCTAATATTGTAGTTCCGGCATTTAATATTCAAAATCACATTGTGTGGGGCGCAACTGCGATGATATTAAGTGAATTAAGAGATGTATTGAAAGTAACTTTTGAAGAAAATTTACAAAAACAATAAATTAACAATTTGATATTCATAAGGATAACTATTTGTTTACGAAATTGTTTAAAAATGTCGCCAAATAAATAATTTTTGTATGTTTGCGACTTAACTAGAAACACAATATACAAGCTATGGGATTGTTTAAACGAAATCCTTTCGGACATATATTATTCATCAAGAAATGGTTAATCCGTATTTTGGGAGCCATGACGCACCGAAGATATAGAGGTTTTAATGATTTGCAGATTGAAGGATCTGAAATCATAAAAACGTTGCCTGATAACAATGTCTTGTTTATATCCAACCATCAGACTTATTTTGCTGATGTTGTAGCGATGTTTCATGTTTTTAATGCCAGCTTAAGCGGTCGTCAGGATAATATTAAAAATATTGGCTATTTATGGCAACCAAAAATGAATTTATATTATGTAGCTGCCAAAGAAACCATGCAGGCAGGATTATTGCCAAGGATACTATCTTATGTAGGCGCTATCACAGTAGAAAGAACCTGGCGTGCAAAAGGAGTTGATGTTACAGAAAAACGTGATGTAAACCCAAATGATACCGAAAATATAAAAATTGCTCTTGCTGATGGCTGGGTAATTACTTTTCCGCAGGGAACTACAAAATCTTTTAAACCGGTACGTAAAGGAACTGCTCATATCATAAAACAACACAAACCAATAGTGATTCCAATTGTGATTGACGGTTTTCGACGTTCATTTGACAAAAAAGGATTACGAATGAAAAAGAAAGGCATTCTGCAGTCTTTTATAATCAAAGAACCACTTGATATTGATTATGAAAACGATACAATTGATGAAATCGTAGAAAAAGTAGAATTTGCAATTGAACAACATCCATCATTCTTAAAAGTTATTCCGGCCGAAGAACTTAAAGCAGAGGAAGAATTGAACCAAATGAGAAGATGGGACTATTAGAGATTTTAGATTTGTGATTTTAGATTTTAGATTTCGCATAATATCTAGCTTTAGCTAAATAAAAAAAAGCTGTTTACAATTTTGTAAACAGCTTTTTTTATATTTTGAATCTTAGTAGCTTAGACTCTTAGTATCTTAGTATCTTAGCCCCTTAGCTAAAAATCTATCTTCTTCAACTCTTTGTAATTTGCATATAACCTGCGTAAAAGAGTTCCGTACAGTAATCTGTAAAAACACCAGAACACGCCTAGAAATGCTAATGTAACCAGTAGTAAAATTCCGCCGGTAACAAATATTGCTTTGCCGTTTGTGGCTAATTTTTCTCTTAAAAAAGTCATTTCCGGATTGTACACAAAAGCGATAAAGAAACTGATTATCGAACTTATAACGGCCATTCCTAAATTATACCAAACATAATATTGAACCGTTTTTCTGGTTTTTAAAATGCTTCCCATCAATAATTTGGTTGATTCTGTAGTAGAAATAGTTTTGTAGTTTTTGTAGAAAAAATATACAAATATTAAAACGACAACATAATTGAAGTACGTTAAAACTTCAAGATAAAAAATCATTTCAGGATGTTTTATCTTAATCAGCATTTCATCGGTACTGAAAAATAAATTCGAAACTGTCCAAAATAAAATCTCCAAAATACTGATAATCAAAATCCACTTTACAATAGAAGATGATTTTTTATGAATCATTTTATAGATTTCATTTTCTGAAATTTGTTGAAAAGAATCCGCATTCTTTTTCCAGTCTTTTTTTAGTAAATCCAGTTCTTTCATAATAATTTTTAAGGATTTAGTATTTTTTTAAGTTTCCCCTTAATTCTGTTCATTTTCACACGCGCATTCACTTCGCTGATCCCTAAGGTCTCTGCTATTTCCTGATAATCTTTGTCTTCTAAATACATAAAAACTAATGCTTTTTCGATGTCATTGAGCTGATAAACTGCCTTATACATCAGTTTAATCTGTTCTTCCTCTTCATAATTATAATCTACGTCTTTTACAAAATGCTGATGGCTTTCATAATCTACGGTAGAAATGGTTCTTTTGGTTTTTCGATATAAGGTAATGGCTGTATTTAACGCAACGCGGTAAGTCCAGGTCGAAAATTTACTATCGCCTCTAAATTTAGGATACGCTTTCCATAACTGAATGGTAATTTCCTGAAACAGGTCTTTATGAGCATCTTCTCCAGCAGTATATAATCTACAAATCTTGTGGATTATATTCTGATTTGCCTGCAATTGCGCAACAAATGACTGTTCTAGACTTTCGCTCATATAGGTATTAGTAGTTATGAAATCATTTTTGTTACAGTTGAATGGATTTTTTTTGCCACAGATTAAATGTTTTTAAAGGTTTTTAAATTTTAGCTTTCTTACTGAAATTCTTTTAATCTGTGGATGATAAATTACAAATTTTTGTCTTTGTAATAATTCACCATTAAATCTAAAAACTTGCTGTAGCTTTCCATTCCGTCCTTTTGATTGTTTGATTTTAAGAAACTATCATAAAGGAAATGAAAACCTTTATCAATAAAAGTATCGTACTTTTTCCAGAAATCCTGGCTTTCCTTGTAATTTTTTAAAATTCCGACATGTACTTGTTTTTTTAATACCTGAAAGATTTTCTCGTTTTTATACTTCCAGATTCCTAAACAATAATTCAACGTAAAACTGTATCCGGCATATTTATGATATATATTATCATTTTTAACAGATGCCAGAACACCAATAAAATTACATTCATTTTCGCTTGCAAAACCTATTTGATGTGCCATTTCGTGTGCTGTGGTCAATGGAAAAGTATACATTGGCAACAAATCATTAACCTGAGCTTCATTGGTAAATGGATTTAAATAACCTCCAAAACCCATATAAGTTAAAGGAACACTGAAAAGAGATTTTTTGACGCTTAAAGTTTTATATTTAAAGTAAGGATGTTCTTTTGCCAGATTATCATAACCGTTCAAAATCATCTTAAAAGATTCTTTTTGAGAATATGGAAAAACAATTTTTGCGCTGTCATTTTTTGTGATCTGATATTGAATTTCATTTGTTTTGACAATCAAACTTTTTGTAAAAGCCAGAAATTCAGCATCGGTATATTCTCTTTTAATTTCCATTTTTTGAAAAAGAGGTTCACGATAATAGTTAAATGCCCAAAGAAGATGAAAGAAAAAGTAAAAAACAGAAATTTTACCCAAAATTTTCAGAAGATTGTCTTTCCAGTTTAATTTCCAGGTTTTTCTAATTTTCCAAAACCAGCTAATTGCTGAAATCATTAAAATAGCATACATACAATCTCCAACAGAAAATGGAATTTTCCCTAAAACGGTTCTCGAAAAATGAGAAATTCTATTATATAGATTGTTACTGTAGAAGCCTTCAACAAAATCAGGAAAATAAGGAAGGATTTTTAAAAAGATGATTTGAAATAGAAGAAATAGTGGAAGAATGTATTTTTGTTTCACGTCTTGCTTTTTTGATAAAAATAAGAATTAAATAGCAGTTTGCTTTATTTTTTGTAAATTTGTTATC
>SEBM01000039.1 GCA_004296145.1 Flavobacterium sp. | reverse complement strand
GTTTTAGGCTATAGAATATTTGTTTTTTTGATAAAAAAAGCGGGTATTAAATCAGCTTATGTTTTACTTTATTTTGTTGCTTCCTATTATTTTTTATTCCTAAAAAAAAGCAATCGGGTTATTTTCTATTATTTTAAAGAAAGACTCGGATATTCTTATTTCAAAGCCAAAAAAATGGTTTTCAGAAGTTATTATACTTTTGGGCAAACCATTATAGATAAAATTTCTATCTCCGCAGGAATGCGAAACAGATTCACTTATGAATTTGACGGAATAGAAATCCTTAAAAACCTTCTTGCCGAAAAAAAAGGCGGTGTTTTAATCAGTGCACATGTTGGGAATTTTGAAATCGCCGAACATTTTCTTGGTGATATCGATCTTGATTTTCAAATCAATCTTGTGACTACAGATTTAGAACATTCAGATATCAAAAAATATCTCGAAACAATTACCCAGAAACCTACAGTAAAATTTATCATAATCAAAGACGATTTGTCTCATATTTTTGAGATCAACGCTGCTTTGGCAAATAACGAATTGGTTTGTTTTACCGGCGATCGTTATTTTGAAGGAACCAAATCACTTTCTGAAAAAATCCTGAATGAAGAGGCCAACTTTCCTGCCGGACCGTTTTTAATCGCATCAAGATTGAAAGTTCCGGTTGTTTTTGTTTATGTTATGAAAGAACCAAATTTGCACTATCATTTGTATGCCAGAGAAGCAACGGTAAAACATCGTGATGAAAAAGCATTACTCAAAGAATACACCCAAAGTGTAGAAAACATCATACATAAATATCCTTTGCAGTGGTTCAATTATTTTGATTTCTGGAATCACTTTTAATTTTTTTTTTTGCCACCAATTACACGAATTTTCACGAATTATTTTTTGCCAAAGATTAATGGATTAAAATGATTTTTTGAAGAAATCTGTGCTAATCTTTCTAATCTGTGGCAAAAAAACACACTTATATAAAACAAAAAAATAGCGAAAATTCGTGCAATTCGTAGCAAACAAATTCAACATCATAACCTGCAAAAGCAACCTTAACAATAAGAAAAATTCGTTTAAATAAATTTACTTATTTTTGCTTACCACCAAAGACGAAACCTAAATGAAAAATGTTCTTGTTATTTATTATACCCAATCCGGACAGTTAGAATCTATTGCAAAAAACATTGCAAAACCATTCTTAAATTCTGAAGAGATAAACGTGACTTTTCACGAAATACAATTAGAAAAACCATTTCCGTTTCCGTGGGACAAAGCTTCTTTTTTTGATGCTTTTCCGGAATCATTTTTACAAATTCCAAGAGAGTTAAAACCCGTACCGGAAGAAATTTTAAATACAAAATTTGACCTGGTTCTTTTTCATTATCAGGTTTGGTATTTGTCGCCGTCTATTCCGATAAATTCATTTTTAAAAAGCGATGCTGCCAAAAAGATTTTAAACAATACACCTGTAATTACCATCAGCGGTTCACGAAATATGTGGATTATGGCACAGGAAAAAATCAAAGTTTTACTAAAAGAAGCCAATGCAAATCTGGTTGGAAATGTAGCTTTGGTTGATCGTGTAGGAAATTTAATCAGCGTCATTACAATTGTAGAATGGATGTTTTCGGGAGTTAAGAAAAAATACTTGGGAATTTTTCCGCTTCCCGGAGTTTCAGACAAAGATATTCAGGAGTCGGATAAGTTTGGAGAAGCGATGCTTTCTCATTTTAACCAAAATAAATTAGGTGATTTACAGCCAAAATTGGTCGAACTTGGCGGAGTTTATATCAGTTCGTATTTGGTAACTGTAGATAAAACGGCAAATAAAATTTTCAATAAATGGTCAAACCTTATCCATAAAAATCAAAAAAACAGAAAAACACTTCTTAAAGTATTTAATGTTTATTTATTCCTCGCGATATGGTTAATCTCACCAATAGTATATATATTGCACCTTATTACGTATCCCATTAAGTTAAAAACCATTAAAAGAGAAACTCAATATTATCAGGGAGTTTAGAAGGAAATTAGATTATGTTTGAAGTATATATTACAAAAGCTGCAAAATATTTGCCCAACGAAGTTGTTTCAAATGAGGAAATGGAAAGTTTTTTAGGCCTTATCAATGATACTGCTTCAAAAGCGAGACGTATTATTTTGCGCAATAATAAAATTACAAGCCGATATTACGCAGTAGACAAAACAGGAAAAAGCACGCATAGTAATGCCGAATTAACCCAAAATGCTGTAGAACAATTATTTGACGAAAACTTCACCGCTCAGGATCTCGAAGTACTTTCCTGCGGAACCTCAACACCTGATATTTTTCTTCCTTCGCATGCCGCAATGGTTCACGGATTATTAAAAAATAAATCGGTCGAACTAAACTCTTCAACAGGGGTTTGCTGCGCCGGAATGAATTCTTTAAAATTTGGGTTTCTTTCGGTAAGATCCGGAAATTCAAAAAATGCAATCTGCACAGGATCAGAAAAAGTATCAACCTGGCTTTTGGCACAAAAATACAATCACGAAACAACGAATCTGAAAAACCTTGAAGAGCAACCAATAATTGCTTTCAAAAAAGATTTTTTGCGCTGGATGCTTTCTGATGGCGCCGGAGCTTTTTTATTAGAAAATAAACCAAAAGGTGATATTTCATTAAAAATAGAATGGATGGAAGCTTTTTCGTATGCGTACGAATTAGAAACCTGCATGTATGCCGGAGGTGACAAATTAGAAAACGGCGAAATTAAATCATGGAGTGATTATGCTCCGGAAGAATGGCTGAACGAATCTGTTTTTGCCATAAAACAAGATGTAAAATTACTGGACGAATTTATACTTTCTAAAGGAGCTGAAAGTATGCACGATGCCATGTCTAAAAATAATATCACATCAGATCAGATCGATTATTTTATTCCTCACGTTTCTTCAAACTTTTTTGTTGAAGGATTAAAAAAAGGATTAACTGAAAAAGGAATCGGAATGGCTGATGAAAAATGGTTCATGAACCTTTCAAGAGTTGGAAATGTTGGCTCTGCTTCTATTTATCTGGCTGTGGAAGAATTAATGAATTCGGGGAAATTGAAAAAGGGAGAAAAAATCCTTTTGTCTGTTCCTGAAAGCGGAAGATTTTCTTTTGCCTATGCGTATTTAACCGTTTGCTAATGGAAGCTTTACTTTTAGAAAAAGAAGCAGTCGAAAATTTATTACCGCAAAAGTTTCCTTTTGTAATGGTAGATAAAATGTATTCGTTTACCGAAAGCTCATTGGTTTCAGGTTTAAAAATTCAAAACGACAATATATTTTCTGATAATGATATTTTTCTGGAAGCCGGTTTAATCGAACATATGGCGCAGTCTGTAGCCTTGCATACAGGCTATGAGTTTTTTTTGAGAAACGAAACAGCACCAACCGGTTATATTGGTTCCATAAAAGAAATTGCAATCAAAAAGCTGCCAAAAATCAACGATACAATTCAGTCAACTGTGACTATTATTCAGGAATTTGCCGGAATTACTCTGGTTGATATTGTAACGACTTTAAATAATGAAGAAATTGCAAACGGACAAATGAAAACCGTTTTGGCCAAATAATATTGTATGAGAACTGCCGTTGATATCCAGAATTACCTGCCACACAGAGCACCGTTGCTTATGGTAGATTTGATTTTGAATATAGACGCTAATTTTGTAGAAACCGTTTTCCTGATTAAAGAAGACAATATTTTTGTCAGTAATGATATTTTTATCGAAGCCGGTTTAATCGAAAATACAGCTCAAACCTGTTCTGCCATTGTCGGCAAAAAATATTTTTTTGACGAAAACGGAACAGAAAATGAAGATATAAATGTAATTGGTTTTATCAGCGCGATAAAAAACCTGAAAATACACGAACTGCCAAAAGCTTACGATACCATTATAACCAGAGCAAATCTGGTTTCGAAATTTGATGGCGGCGATTATACTTTATGCACGATGAGCTGTGAAAGCTTTCGTGATGACAAAAAACTTTTAGAGTGCGAAATTAATTTGTTTATTCAAAAATCAATTTCGGCTTTATCAAAATAATTCCACTCGAAAACAGACCGTTATGGAAAAAGAAAATGTACCACAGGATAAAAGCAATTTAACCAAAAACAATGTCAAAGAACTTTTGTATGCCACCGATGAAAACGGAGAATACACCACAACTTTGAGCACTGGTTGGGAACCCAAAACAATTGCACTTTCTAATTCAATAGATGACATTAAGGAACGAATTGCCGAAGCCAGACTTCAGGTTGAAAAAGGCGAAGCGAGTCCGATTTGTTATTATATGGAATTGAATAAAATGGACCTGACGATTTTAGCAAGTTATGTCGGAATGTGGAAATGGCGCGTAAAAAGACATTTTAATCCAAAAAATTTTGCTACCTTAAGTACTAAAATTTTACAGAAATATGCCGACGCTTTTGAAATTTCAATAGCCGAATTAAAAAATATCAAAGACTAATGCAACTTAATTTTACACATCATCAGTCTGCACATTGCGAAAATGGAGTAGCTTCGAATTTGTTAAAAAACAGCGGACTGAACATCAGCGAACCGATGGTTTTTGGTATTGGTTCCGGACTTTTTTTCGTGTATCTGCCATTTATAAAAGTTAATCATGCGCCTGCGATTAGTTACAGAACTTTGCCTGGCCAGATTTTTAATAAAGTCGCTAACCGATTAAATTTAAAAATAAAAAGACAAAAATTTTCATCAGTTTCTAATGCTACTAAAGCTTTAGATGAAAATCTAAAAAACAATATTCCGACAGGATTACAAGTCGGCGTTTATCATTTGAGTTATTTTCCTGATGAATACCGTTTTCATTTTAATGCACACAATTTAGTCGTTTACGGAAAAACTGAAACCGATTATTTAGTAAGCGATCCGGTTATGGAAACCGTTACTACTCTGACACACGACGAATTAGACAAAGTACGTTTTGCAAAAGGTGCTTTTGCGCCACGCGGACAAATGTATTATCCGATTCAGATTCCTACAACAGTAGATTTAAAAAGTGCTATTATAAAAGGAATCAAAAATACGTGTCGCGACATGCTGGCTCCAATGCCGATTGTTGGTGTTCGCGGAATCAAATTTGTTTCCCGACAAATTAGAAAATGGCCTTTAAAACACGGAACTAAAAAAGCCAATCATTATCTGGCTCAAATGGTTCGTATGCAGGAAGAGATAGGAACCGGCGGCGGCGGTTTCCGTTTTATTTATGCAGCATTTTTACAGGAAGCTTCGGTTATTTTAGCTAATGACGAGCTAAAAGTTCTTTCTAAAGAAATGACTCAGATTGGAGATTCATGGCGTGATTTTGCTGTAGAAGCTTCAAGAATTTACAAAAACAGAAGTGCCAAAGAAGATGCTTACAATACGATTGCCGATGAACTTTTGGACATTGCCAACAGAGAAGAAGTGTTTTTTAAGAAACTGAAAAAAGCCATCAGCTAGCGTATTTTGAATCCCATTATTAAAATAGAATCCCTTTCGAAAAAGTACAAAAATGCAGAAATGTATTCTTTGAACGATTTTTCGCTAAACATATACGAAGGTCAGATTTTCGGATTATTAGGTCCGAACGGCGCCGGAAAAACAACATTGATTTCGATGCTTTGCGGTTTGGTAAAACCAACTTCAGGTCATTTTACCATTCATGATCTGAACTATGCAAACGATTCACGAAAAATCAAAAAAATTATCGGAGTTGTTCCTCAGGAATATGCTTTATATCCAACATTAACAGCAAGGGAAAACCTGCATTATTTTGGAAGTATGTATGGCTTAAAAGGCTCCGATCTAAAAGATAAAGTCGTAGAAACTTTAGATCTTTTAGGACTTTTAAAATTTGCAGACAAACGCATCGAAACCTTCTCGGGCGGAATGAAACGAAGAGTAAACCTGATTGCCGGAATCCTTCATAATCCTAAAGTTTTGTTTTTAGATGAACCAACCGTTGGTGTTGATGTTCAGTCGAAAAATGCGATTATCGATTATCTAAAAGTTTTAAATCAAAACGGAACAACCATTATATATACGTCACATCATTTGGCCGAAGCCGAAGATTTTTGTTCGAATATTGCTATTCTGGACCGCGGAAGAATTTATGCACAAGGTTCGCCTGAAGGTTTAATTCATGCCACAGAAGAAGCTCAAAATCTCGAAGATGTTTTTATTTCATTAACCGGTAAAGACTTTAGAGATGATATATAAAATTTGGATGTCGGTTGTAAAAGAATTTCTTTTACTCAAAAGAGATTTAGGCGGATTGATCATTTTATTTATCATGCCTTTGGTTTTGGTTATCACGGTAACTTTAATTCAGGACAGTACTTTTAAAACCGTTACTGATTCTAAAATTCAGATTTTGTTGGTAGATCAGGACAAAGGTTCTGTTTCTAAAACCGTTTTTGACAACCTGGAAAAAAGCAATTTGTTTACCGTTGTGACGCAAATTGACGATAAACCAATTACAGAAGAAGTAGCAAAAGAAGCTGTTTATAAAGGAAAATTTCAATTGGCTATTGTAATTCCGCAAAATTTAAGTGTTGATTTACAAGCCAAAATTGATCAGAATGTGGAGAAAATTGTCAGCAGTATGGGCTTAACCGATAGCACGGCGACAAAAGAACCGCAACGAATAATCAAAGAAAAAGAAGTGAAATTGTATTTTGATCCGGCGGTTCAGATGAGTTTCAAAAATGCGGTGATGAATTCGATTGACAAAATGATTTCGCAAATCGAAACCAAATCCATTTACACTACTTTTCAAAATCAGTTAGGAGAAGGAACCACTTCATTCGAACAAAAAAGTTTTATTACTTTCAAAGAAATAATTCCGAGAATAAACAATAAAGAAGTGCTTCCAAATTCGGTTCAGCATAATGTTCCGGCCTGGACGCTTTTTGCAATATTTTTTATTGTAATTCCGTTGTCTATCAATATAGTAAAAGAAAAATCACAAGGAACATTTGTTCGGTTACTGACCAATCCGGTTTCTAATTTAATTGTCATTATAGGAAAAACAATTACGTACGCCATAATCTGTATGATTCAGTTTTACATGATGGTCGCGGTTGCGGTTTTTCTGTTTCCACACATTGGTTTGCCTTCTTTAAATATCGAAGGACATTTACTTTTAATGAGTGTTGTGGCATTATTTTCTGGTTTTGCAGCCATCGGATTCGGAATTTTGTTAGGAACAATCGCAAGTACACAAGAACAATCTGCTCCTTTTGGTGCAACAAGTGTTATCATTTTAGCAGCTATTGGCGGCGTTTGGGTTCCTGTTTTTGCAATGCCAAAAATCATGCAGATTATTGCCAAATCGTCTCCGATGAATTGGGCATTAGAAGCTTTTTATGACGTTCTGTTACGCAACGTATCTTTATTAGAAATCATTCCGAAAATAAGTTTATTGTTTTTGTTTTTCATTATTACAACCAGCATCGCATTATTTTATGACAAGAAAAAAAGAACAGTTTAACGAGGCCGCTCACCTAACCGTTTCTCACGAAATCAGGATTCGTTTTAACGAAACCGATCCATTGGGAATTGTCTGGCATGGCAACTATATAACTTATTTTGAAGACGGACGTGAAGCTTTTGGCCGCCAGCACGGATTGACGTATCTGGACATTGCCAAAACCGGATACACGACTCCAATTGTAAAATCAAAATGCGAACATAAATTATCGCTTCGTTACGGCGATGTGGTCACAATTGAAACGACAGTTGTAGATACGCCTGCCGCCAAAATGATTTACCGTTTTAAAATTATTGATGACAAAGGCGAAATTGCCTGCACAGGCGAAACCGTTCAGGTATTTTTAGATGCCGCAGGAAATTTAATGCTGACCAATCCACCATTTTATGAAGAATGGAAAAAAAAGGTTGGGTTATTAATGTAGCCTTTTCTGGCTCCTGCAAGGTTTTCAAAACCTTGTAGGTATAAAATTATACATAATCAAATAATACCTACAAGGTTTTGAAAACCTTGCAGGAAAGAAATAAAATGACAAAAGAAATATACATAACAGAAACGAATTGTATCACGCCTTTAGGTTTTGATGTATCATCAAATATCGAAGCGATTCTTCGTGGTGATTCGGGAATTCAGCTGCATAATGATATTTCTTTAATGCCAAATTCATTTTATGCTTCCATTATTAGCGATGAAAATATAAATAACGCTTTCGCGGAAATCAGTTCCGAAACTAAATATTCCCGTTTAGAAAAAATGATGATTCTGGCTTTGGAGCCGATTATCAAAAATTCCGGAGTTGCTTTAAATTCAAAAACCGGATTTTTACTTTCTACAACCAAGGGAAATGTTACGGCTTTACAAAATAATTCTGAGGAAAGTTTTCAAAGCGCACATTTAGATGTTTTAGCAAAAAATGTTGCTGATTTCTTCGGATTTCAAACACAGCCAATTGTGGTTTCAAATGCCTGCGTTTCCGGAATTTTAGCTGTTTCTGTAGCTAAACGATTGATTCAGTCTGAGCTTTATGACAATGTTTTTGTTGTTGCCGGCGACGAAGTTTCAGAATTTGTTTTGTCCGGTTTTAATGCTTTTCAGGCGATGAGTGATTTGCCTTGTAAACCGTATTCTGAAAACCGAACCGGAGTAAGTTTAGGAGAAGCAACAGCTGCTGTTTTACTTTCGGCGGAAGCCAAAAACGCAAAAATAAAAGTTCTTGGCGACAGTTCTATAAATGACGCCAATCATATTTCTGGTCCATCAAGAACCGGTGAAGGTTTGTTTTTAAGTATTCAAAATGCTTTAAAAGAAGCTCAGATTGACGCTCAAAAAATCGATTATATTTCGGCACACGGAACTGCAACACCATTCAACGACGAAATGGAAGCCATTGCTTTAAATCGTTTGGATTTACAAAACGTTCCAATCAATAGTTTAAAAGGTTTTTACGGACATACACTTGGCGCTTCGGGATTATTAGAAACGGTAATTGCAATTGAATCTGTAAATCAAAATATACTTTTTGAATCGAAAGGTTTTGATGAAATCGGCGTAAGCGAAAATATTAATGTAATTGATAAAAATAAAGAATCTAATATTGATTTCTTTTTGAAAACGGCTTCCGGATTTGGAGGTTGTAATACGGCTGTGGTTTTTGAGAAAATAAAACACTAATTGCACGAATTTTCACGAATTAAAAAATGAAACTATCAAAATTCATATTTATAGCTTTAATTCTTCTTTCATCTTTTGGATGCAAAAAGAAAGAAGTGTCTGAATCTGAATTTGAGAAACAAGTTTTAAATAGTGTGTTTGTCGAAATTGTAGATTCTATTTATATGGATAGAAGAGTCATTCTTCCTCCACCTCCGCCTCCAAGATTAGACCCTAAAACAAATAAGCGTGATACGGTTGCACACAAAGAAATATTAAAAAAATATTATCATCGTCAGGATAGTATCAAAAAAGATAAAGCAAGAATTTTAATCGGTGTTCATGATTTTATAGTCAGTAATGGTGTCAACGATGAAAAATTTGATTTGACTCCATTTCAAAACAATAAAAGATTTAATTTCCAATATTCTTCTAAATTTCCTGAGGAAAGATTTTGGGATTTAAACGACGAAGAAAGTAAAATGCCAGTTGGCACTATTTTAATTCATAAAATTCATTTTAACAAAAAGAAAACATCCGGAACTTTAGAAGCAAGGGCTTCATGTGGTGGCGGAAAATGCGGACAAGGGTTTGAAATTACAATTGAAAATAAATCTGGTGAATGGCATATTAGTGAAATTGTTAGAACCTGGGTTTCATAAAAATAATTAGAAAAAAGCACTCATAATATTATTAATGGAAAAAGAAAAAACATTCAAAACAAAAACAGGATTTTGTCATGTTCTTCCTGATCAAATAGTTTTAACCAGAGATGGTATAATTGGAAATGTTTCTAAAACAGTTGTTGGAAATAATATTTCCAAAATTTTAATTATTTATGGAGGGCTTGCTGTTTTTATGTTTTATAATGCATTTGTAAGTTTTAAAAACCAACAAAATGGTTCTGCTATATTTTATGTTTTATTTGCCTTTTTTTTGGGTTATGCAATTTTAAAAAGCTTAAATAATTCGGCTACGCCAATTATAGAAAGAAATAAAATAAAAGACACGCGATTTATAAATGGCAAAACTGGATTAACACGATCAAGATTTGAAATTACATTTGAAGATGAGAATGGAAAGCAAAAGAAAAGATTAATTATGCTTCCCGGTTCTTTGAATGATGGCTCGAAAGAAACTGAAAAAGCAGTCGAAATAATGAAAAGCGAAAAAATACTATTGACTTAGTTGATGTTTAGAAAATGACTCAAAACAAAACCTACATACAATCCTACATCAAAATAGAAAACAACGAAATTGTTCTCAACGGCGAATCTGTATTCAAAATTGAACCAACAGAATTTGCTGATTTTGCCAAACAAGCTTTACGTCATTTTGAAATCCAATATCCAAAGTTTTTCAAAATGGATGCTTTGAGCAAACTGGCTTTTTTAGGTTCAGAGTTGCTTTTGAGTCCGATTACGATAGCTGAAAAAGACAATAACATCGCTTTGGTTGTGGCCAATAAATCATCAAGTTTAGATACTGATATTAAACATCAGGAATCTATTTCTGACAAAGAAAACTATTTTCCGAGTCCGGCGGTTTTTGTTTATACGCTGCCAAACATTTGTCTTGGCGAAATAAGTATACGTCATAAGCTTAAAAGTGAGAATTCTTTCTTTATATTTGATGCTTTTAATTCCGCATTTATGTTTAACTATTCTGAGATATTGTTAAACACAAATAAAGCAGAAAAAGTTTTATGCGGCTGGACAGAACTTTTTAATGACAATTATAAAGCTTTTCTTTGTATCTTGAGTAAAGAAGAAAACGGGAATTACAAAAACGAAACGATCAATACATTATATACTAAATAATCATGGAAGCATTAAAAGCAGAATTAAAAAATAAAATCATTACTACCTTAAACCTTGAAGATATCGCAGTAGAAGATATTGCAGATAACGATCCGTTATTTGGAGACGGTTTAGGTCTGGACTCGATTGATGCTCTTGAATTAATCGTGATTTTAGATAAAGATTACGGAATCAAATTAGTAGATCCGAAAGAAGGAAAAACTATTTTCCAGTCTATCGAAACAATGGCAGCGTATATTGACGCTAACAGAACGAAGTAAATTTTAGATTTTAGACTTAAGATTTTAGATTTCTTTTACAGAAATAAAAATCTAAAGAATAGTTTAAAAATCTACAATCTAAAATCATAAATCTAAAATGAAAAGAGGTGTTGCTATAACGGGAATGGGAATAATTTCTGCAATCGGAAATTCGGTTGAAGAGAATTTTATTTCGTTAACCGAAAATAAAATCGGCGTTTCTCAAATCCAGAATATTCCGACTGTTCATGCAGATGTAATTAAAGTTGGGGAAATCAAAAAAACGAATTCAGAATTGATTGCTGAATTGAATCTTCCTGATTCTAACAATTTTTCAAGAACGGCGATGATTGGTACTTTGGCAGCAAAACAAGCTGTTGAAAATGCCGGTATAACCTCTATAAATGAATTTAGAACCGGACTTATTTCGGCAACAAGTGTTGGCGGAATGGATATGACCGAAAAACATTATTACGATTATTTCGAAAAACCGGAACTGGTAAAATACATTACGTGTCATGACGGCGGTGATGTTGCCGATAAAATTGCAGAAGAATTAGGTTTAAAAGGAATGGTTACGACAATAAGTACCGCTTGTTCGTCTGCGGCAAATTCTATTATGCTGGGCGCAAGACTTATTAAAACCGGAAAATTGGACCGTGTCATTGTTGGCGGTGCCGATGCTTTGGCAAAATTTACCATCAACGGTTTTAAAACTTTAATGATTTTATCTGACGATTATAACAAACCTTTTGACAATAATCGTAAAGGATTAAATCTTGGTGAAGCAGCAGCTTACTTAGTTTTAGAATCGGATGAAATTGTCGAAAAACAAAATAAAAAAGTGCTGGCAAGAGTTTCCGGTTACGGAAATGCAAACGACGCTTTTCACCAGACCGCTTCTTCAGAAAATGGAGATGGCGCTTACCTGGCGATGAAAAAAGCGTTTGAAGTTTCGGGTTTAAAACCTTCTGAAATTGATTATATCAACGTACACGGAACGGCAACTCCAAACAATGATTTGTCTGAAGGAAGAGCTTTAAAAAGAATTTACGAAGACGAAAACGTTCCGGACTTTAGTTCGACAAAGCCTTTTACGGGACATACTTTGGCGGCAGCCGCAGCAATTGAAGCTGTTTACAGCGTTTTGGCCATTCAGAATAATGTGGTTTATCCGAATCTAAATTTTGAAACGCCAATGGAAGAGTTTGATCTGAAACCGCAAACTTCATTAAAAAACGCAACTATCGAACATGTTTTATCCAATTCTTTTGGTTTTGGAGGAAATTGTTCCACCCTTATATTTTCAAAAAGCTAATGACAAAAAAAACATATATAAATGGAGTAGGCTGTATTTCGACTCAAAAAACATTTGATGCTGTTTTTTTAGAAGAAGCCGTTGTAAATCATGAAGAAAATGTGCTGGCAATTATTCCGCCGGCATATAAAGAATATATTTCGCCAGCTGCAAGCCGCAGAATGGCAAAAGGTGTCAAAAACGGAATCGTAGCTTCGGCATTGGCCATGAAAGATGCTAATGTAGAAAACGTTGATGCCATCATTACCGGAACCGGTTTAGGATGCATTGAAGATTCTGAAAAATTCCTGAAAAGCATTTTAGACAATAAAGAAGAGTTTCTGACTCCGACTTCTTTTATACAATCAACCCATAATACGGTTGGTGCGCAAATTGCTCTTTTACAGCAATGCAAAGGTTATAATTTCACTTACGTGAATGGTGCGGTTTCTTTTGAATCGGCTTTGATTGATGCCAAAATGCAGATTGAAGAAGAGGAAGCAAATTCTATTTTGGTAGGCGGTGTCGATGAAAATGGCGAATATACAACCGCTCTTTTCAAATTAAACGGACGCATCAAAAAAGACAATTCTGCTCCTTATGATGTTTTAACTTCTACTACAAGCGGCGCCGTTTATGGTGAAGGTGCCAGTTTTTTTGTTTTAGAAAATGAAAGAAAAGAAAAAACCTATGCGGAACTTCTGGATATTCATATCGTAAATACTTTAGAACAAAATGAAATTGAAACTGAAATCAGATCTTTTCTAAAATCAAATAATCTTGATATTTCTGATATTGATGCCCTAATTTTAGGTTTTGACGGAAATACTGATTTTGAAAATTATTATAAAAATCTTGCCGAAAATGCTTTTGCCCAAACACCTGTTTTGTATTACAAACATTTGAGCGGCGAATATGATACGGCATCGGCTTTTGCATTTTGGATGGCGGCAAAAATCATCAAAACACAGGAAGTTCCTGAAATTATAAAAGTTAATTCGGTTAGAAAACCGGTTTATAAAACTATTTTGTTATACAATCAGTTAAACGGAAAAAATCATAGTTTTACGCTACTATCCAAATGATAACGCACAGAAACATATCGCTGTTTTTTATCTTTTTAGTGCTTCTTCTCAATCTTCTGAATTTTTATATTACGGTAAATTTTCTTTGGTTTTTGGGAATAATTCTAATCTGGATTGGAATAAATGCTGTTGGATCTTCCATAATTTCTTCTAATTATCACGTAAAAGCTTTTTGCAATAATCCATTAGAAACAGAAAAAAAAATCGCACTTACTTTTGATGACGGACCCACTTCTTATACTTTGGAAGTTTTGGCTCTTTTAAAAAAATACAATGCAAAAGCAACTTTTTTCTGTATCGGAAAAAACATTGAAGCGCATCCGGAAATCTTAAAACAAATTATCGACGAAGGGCATTTGGTGGGAAATCATTCTTATTC
>SEBM01000038.1 GCA_004296145.1 Flavobacterium sp. | reverse complement strand
ATTCAGGATTTTCATTTCAAATTCTGAAATTATCAATGACAAATCACATCTTAAAATACTGGCAATTTCGCGTTTAGCCACTTCTTCAGACAACAAATCATTTAGTTCAAAAGTTCTGTTTTCTTTAAAAGCTTTTTGTCTTGCTGTTCTTAAGCAATGCAAATCTTCGGTATCTAATAACCGAATTGCTTTTGGACAATTTTCGGCTACACGCCATCCAAACTGTTCTTCAATCATAAAACGATCAAACAAAACGACATCGGGATTTAGTTCGGTTACAAAATCATCAAAACTGGAATTATTCAGTTCTATGCTTTTCTTCTCCACTCCAAACGCATGCAAATCAACCATAAAATCACTGTCTAAAGCCGGGCTTGCAAATGTAATTTCGAAGTTATTTTCTTTAAAAATCGAAATTAACTGCATCATTCTCCCGCCAGCTGCAGACGAATTTGGTTCGGGCCAGACAAAACCGATAATTAAAAGTTTTTTTGTTTGATTCATCTTAAATCTTTGAACTACAAAATAATGCTTTTTTAGCCGTAATTACACGATATTTCCTGACTTTCAGTCGTAAAAAAAGACTAATTTTGCAAAATATAAATCTGCAATAATTATGTTAGGATTAAAATTAGCCACAGATCCACGTTGGGTAAATATAGTCGAATCAAATATCGAAGAAATTTTGACGGATCATGCGTGGTGCGAGCAAAAAGCTGCTTCAAACGCCATTAGTTTAGTTACGTATAACTCTGAACTTGAGGAATTAGTAACCGAAATGCTGGTAATTGCCCGAGAAGAACTGGAGCATTTGCAAATGGTTCATGACATAATTAAAAAAAGAGGCCTTACTTTGGGGCGCGAAAGAAAAGATCATTATGTAAATGAGCTTTTTAAATTTATGAAGAAAGACGGAAGCCGAAAAGATGCTCTTTGTGATCGTTTATTGTTCTCTGCCATGATCGAAGCAAGAAGCTGCGAGCGTTTTAAAGTACTTTCTGAAAATATAAAAGACGAAGAACTGGCAAAATTTTATCGTGATCTTATGATTTCTGAAGCCGGTCATTATACTACCTTTTTAGGATTTGCCCGAAAATATACTGATAATATAGATATAGACAAACGCTGGAAAGAGTGGATTGAATATGAAGGTTCTATTATTACCAATTACGGAAAAAATGAAACTGTACACGGCTAGTCTACAGTTTTTTTTTTCACCACCCCAACCCCCAAATCAATTAAAAATACCGCATCTAAGCCTATATGTCTAAAATTACATCAAAACCTTTTTTATTAAAAATAGCTAAATACACAGGAATAACACTTATTACAATCTTAGCATTATTATTTATAACTCCTATTCTATTTGCAGATCAGATTAAAGAAAAAATTAAAAAAACAGCCAACGAAAGCTTAAGTGCCGAACTTAATTATTCGGATGTTTCTGTTTCATTTTTTCATCATTTCCCATCCCTGACTTTAACCCTGACCGATCTAAACTTAAATGGCTCTGCACCATATAAGGATGAAAAATTCATCACAGCAAAAGAAGTTTCTTTTGGTATTGATGTTGTAAGTTTAATTTTTGGTAAGTCAGCAAAAATTGATCAGATTTATTTATCAGATTCTTTTATCAATGTAAAAGTGAGCCCAAATGGTGAGGCAAATTACAATATTTATAAATCTACAGCGCAGGATTCTAATCCAAAAGACAGTACAGAAACTGCTTTAACGCTCGAAAGAATTGAAATCATAAATAGTAAAATTATTTATGACGATCAATCGACAAAAGTACATTTTGATGCGGCTGGCTTTAATTATTTAGGAAAAGGAGATTTAAGTAAGTCTGTATTTGATCTTCATTCTAAAGCGAAAATCGAGAAATTGAATATTATTTACGATGACGAACCTTATCTGATGAATAAAAAAGTAGACGCAGATCTGATTACTCAGATAAACGTTAACTCTCTGTCTTTCTTTTTTCAGCAGAACAATCTAAAAATCAATCAGCTGCCTGTTGATTTTAACGGGAAATTTGATTTCCTTAAAGACGGTTACAATATGGATTTTGTTCTTAAATCTGATGATAGCGAATTGTATGATGTGTTTACGGCTTTTCCTCCAAAATACATTACGTGGCTTTCTAAAACTGAATTAAAAGGAAATACAAATCTGCTTTTAACGCTAAAAGGAAAGTATATAGCATCACAAAACCTTGCGCCGGATTTGAATTTTGATTTAAAAATTGAAGATGGTTTTATCAATTATGATGATAGCGATTTTCCGATTTCGGACTTAAATTTTGAAATTAAAACAAAAGTTCCTTCCTTAAAGCCAAATCTCCTAATTGTTGATGCTGCAAATTTATCATTAAACGTAGGTGATGATTATTTAAAGTCGAAATTTTATTTAGAAGGAATGAATGCGCCGTTAGTAGACGCTGCGTTTAAAGCCAAAATAGATCTTTCTAAACTCAATAAGGGATTAGGAATTCCCGGTTTAACATTAAAAGGGATTTTAGTCGGAGATGTTAAGGCAAAAGGCAAATTCGACAGAAAAAATAAATTGTTTCCGGTTGCAAATGGAACAATTAACCTGAAGAATGGTTTTGTAAAAACGAGTTATTATCCTAACCCAATTACTAATATTGAATTTAAAACTACAATTGAGGATAAAAAAGGAACATTTGAAGATTTAAAATTCAACCTTAAACCTGCTCAATTTACGTTTGAAGGAAACCCGGTTTTTGTTCAGGCATTTCTAAATAATTTTGATGATTTACATTACGATGTTACGGCAAAAGGCGAACTTGATGTAAAAAAAATATATAAAGTTTTCTCTCATAAAGGACTGAATTTAGATGGATTTATAAAAGCTGATTTAGCCTTAAAAGGAAAGCAAAGCGATGCTATAAATGGAAATTATAATAAATTAAACAATAAAGGAACTCTGGAAATAAGAAACATTGGGATTACCTCAGAATTTCTGCCTCAAAAGTTTATTATAAGAGATGGTCTTTTTAAAATCAATCAGGATAAAATCTTATTTAATAATTTCACTGCATCCTACGGACAGTCTGATTTTAAAATGAATGGTTATTTGCAAAACGCAATTAACTATACTACAAGCAAAAAAGGAATTTTAAAAGGGGCATTTACTGTTTCTTCGAGATATATTAATGCAGACGAATTTTTGTTTAACAATGTTCCAAAAACTCAGGCATCAAAAAATGAAAATAATAAATCCGGGGTTATTATAATTCCGAATAATTTTGATTTACAGCTTACAGCGAATGCGCAGAAAGTTTATTTTGACAAATTGATACTTGATAATGCCGAAGGAAACCTGAAAATAGATAATGGCATACTTACGATGCAGCAAACCGCTTTTAATTTAATTGGCTGCCATGTTTCCATGAATGGAAATTATCACGCTGTTAACACTCAAAATGCTAATTTTGATTACAAAATTAAAGCGTCTGATTTTAATATTAAAAGAGCCTACAATGAAATTGAGGTATTTAGAAAAATGGCGAGTGCCGCAGAAAAAGCACAAGGAATTGTTTCTCTGAATTATCAGTTGCGAGGCAGATTAACCGGCAGTATGAATCCTGTTTTTCCTTCTCTTGTTGGTGGTGGAACGCTTTCTGTCAAAGATGTAAAAGTTCGCGGATTAAAAATGTTTAATGCTGTAAGCAAACAAACAGGCTCTGAGTCAATGAAGAATCCGGATGTTTCTAAAGTAGATATCAATACTACTATTAAAAACAACATTATGACGATTGAACGTTTTAAATTTAAATTTGCCGGCTTTAGACCAAGAATCGAAGGAACAACAAGTCTTGACGGAAAACTGAATTTAAAAATGCGTTTAGGACTTCCTCCTTTGGGAATCTTCGGGATTCCGTTAACAGTTACCGGAACTCATGATAATCCTAAAATAAAAATGGGAAGAAAAATACAGGAACTGTAAGACACTGAAAATCTCCAAATTCCATTTAAAAATAAAACCTTTGTAAAAGCTGTAAAAACTTTCACAAAGGTTTTATTTATTTAGATTACATACAATTCTCTGGAAATGTACAATATACTTTTAGCCAGTATCCATAATAAAACGGCCATTCCCAGAAATCCCCAGGTC
Organism: Flavobacterium sp.; assembly: GCA_004296145.1. Classification (GTDB taxonomy): domain Bacteria; phylum Bacteroidota; class Bacteroidia; order Flavobacteriales; family Flavobacteriaceae; genus Flavobacterium. The sequence continues at coordinate 9,871 of SEBM01000038.1, read as the reverse complement.
AGTCTGTTTTTGCTTTTCCAGTTAAAAAAGAACGTTAGAATTTCCCAGTATTTAATAATAATAAAAACACTTACGCCGATTAAAGAAACCCAAATAAGTTCACCGATTCGGGCACTAAAACTGTACATTAAAATACAAACGAAAAAAGCAATTGTAACCAGATTTAAATAGTAATAGTTTTTATAATTATTCTTATAATTTTCTTTCAAAGAAAGAATTGCGAGCGATATAATTAATAAAGTTGTCAGCGCAATTATAATATAAGAAAAAAGCGGATTTTGAAGATAAATAAAAACTCCGTCACCAATTAAAGCCAAAACGGTACAGGTAGCCAGAGAATCAAACGCTCTTTCCACTTTATCATCTTTGAAAGGAATCAAAACAGGATAAATATACTTTTCTACATGACGCCAGAAAGGCAAAGCATAAATAGTACAAAGACTCGACAATACAATTTCATAGTTGTAAATTACATCTTCCGGAATTTTGTACAATACATATAAAAGTAAGGCCGTAACTACAAGAGCAGGAAAACAAATCGTTATAAGAACCTGCCATTTATCATTCTTCCAGTAATTATCTTTAATTTCAAAAATGTATTTTTTTACCAGATATTCTTTAGTAATAATAGCGGTAACCTGACTCCAAACTAAAAAGATTCCGATATGAATAACGACGGTTCTTATAAAAAAATCTTCAATAAGACAGCCTCCGTAAATACAGAAAATACCGCCTATCAATAATTCGTATGTTAGCAAAACCGGAGAAAACAGCAATCTGAAAATTGGTACAAATCGCTTAATAATTACATCAATCAAGAGACTCCAGTAGTTTCGCATCAATCCCATTATAGCGCAAATTGCTATAAAAGCAGCCAGATACAACATCCATGTAGTAAGTGACTGCGACTGTGCCCATAACTGAATTGATGAATCTTTTGCAGGAGTATACAACAACTGTGAATTAACAAAAACTTCATTTACCAGTTTATCTCTCACATTATCATCAAATGCTGGAAATTGATTTTTATTTTTCAACCAATATGCATTTGCATCAGTACTATTTTTTTGTAATACAGCAAATTCGTATAAGATCTTTTTTTGAGAATCGTTTAGTTTTACTATTTCCGCTGGAACAGAAATTTCTATAACTTGAGGTGTTTCCTGTGCATATAAGCTGATGCAAAAAAGAAACAAGAGGAATATTTTCTTCAAAATTGGGATAGATTTATCTACCCAAAAATAGTAAATAATATATTGTGTTGGTGCTTGATTGATAAAATCTGTGTGTATTTTAACCGCAAAGAGCGCAAAGCAAAACGCAAAGTTCGCAAAGTTAAATAATTACTTTGCGAACTTTGCGCAAATCTTAGCGCCTTTGCGGTTAAATAAAAAACAAAAAACCCGTTCTTTTCAGAACGGGTTTTGTAATAAGTAGTCTTTATGATTATGCTTCGAATGGAAGGATAGATACATAAGATTTGTTATCTTTTTTCTTTTGGAACTTAACAACTCCAGCTACTCTTGCGTGTAGTGTGTGATCTTTACTGATGTAAACGTTTTCACCTGGATTATGTTTTGAACCTCTTTGTCTAACGATGATGTTCCCAGCAATAGCAGCTTGACCACCAAAAATCTTAACGCCTAGACGTTTTGATTCTGATTCTCTACCATTCTTCGAACTACCGACACCTTTCTTGTGAGCCATGACGTATGAGTTTAAATATTGTTATTATTCTTTAGTAGTCTCTTTTTTTGCTTTTGGAGCTGCTGCTTTTTTAGCTTTTGGAGCTTCTTCAGTAGCTGGAGCTTCTTCTGCTACAACTGCTTTTTTAGCTGCTGCTTTTTTAGTTCCACCTGCTGCAGTAATACCTTCAATTACAATTTGTGTAAGATATTGTCTGTGACCATTTCTTTTTTTGTATCCTTTTCTTCTTTTCTTTTTGAAAACGATAACTTTATCACCTTTTAAGTGTTGTAACACTTTAGCTTCTACTGAAGCACCTTCTATAGCTGGGGCGCCTAAAGTTACGCTTCCGTTATCGTCTAATAAAAGAACTTTGTCAAAAGAAATTTTTGAACCTTCTTCGTTAGCCAAACGGTGAACATAAACCTTTAAGTCTTTGCTTACTTTAAATTGTTGCCCTGCTATCTCTACGATTGCATACATACCAAATTGATTTATTGATTTTTAAGGTTGCAAATATACAATTAATAATTTACTGTGCAATGTCTAATTTTAAAAATATTTATTTAGTCTTACTGACTGTTTTTCAAGGCTTTTTATTCATTTCGATTCCACATTTTAGTCAAATTGACTGTTAAAGTATCCTCAAAATAAAAAGTTAATCTTAAATTGATAATTAAAAAAAAGTTATTTTTGATGTAACTAAAATCAATTCCCGGTTACCTACTCTATTAGGTATATATAAATTATTAATCTTTATGAAAAATTCTATAATGATAGTAAGCGCAGCACTAATGCTTGGCGGAGTAGCTCATGCTCAAAAAGTAGTTTTTGAAGAATACAATTTAGATAACGGCATGCACGTTATCCTGCACAATGACCCTTCTGCCCCCGTAGTAATTACTTCTGTAATGTATCACGTAGGATCTAAAGACGAGCGCCCTGACCGAACAGGATTTGCGCACTTTTTTGAACATTTATTATTTGAAGGAACCCAAAACATAAAACGCGGCGAATGGATGAAAATCGTCACAGCAAATGGCGGTGTAAACAATGCCAATACTTCAGACGACAGGACGTATTACTACGAAGTTTTTCCATCAAACAGTCTGGAACTTGGTTTATGGATGGAATCGGAGCGATTAATGCATCCTATTATTAATAAGATTGGTGTTGATACGCAAAATGAAGTTGTTAAGGAAGAAAAAAGAATGCGTTACGACAATCAGCCATACGGAAATATTCTTCCGGAGGTTAAGAAAAACATGTTCAAAAACCATCCTTATCGCTGGACAACGATCGGTTCTATGAAAGATCTGGATGCGGCGACTCTTGAAGAATTTCAGGCTTTCAACAAAAAATTCTACACCCCAAACAATGCCGTTCTGGTTGTTGCAGGAGATTTTGACAAAACAAAAACCAAAGAATGGATTCAGAAATATTTTGGACCAATCCCGAAAGGTGAAGAAGTTAAAAAACAAACTTTTACAGAAGAGCCAATTACGCAGACTATAAAAGCAACTTATGAAGATCCGAACATTCAGATTCCGATGGTTGTTGCAGCGTACAGAACGCCTTCTATGAAAACCAGAGACGCAAGAGTTTTAGATTTAATCTCTTCTTATTTAAGTGACGGAAAATCTTCAAAATTGTATAAGAAAATTGTTGATGACAAAAAAATGGCGCTCCAAATTGGCGCAGTAGGTTTTAGTCAGGAAGATTACGGAACCTATATTTTGTATGGTTTACCAATGGGAACTTACACAACAACCGATATTTTGAAAGAAATCGATGAAGAAATCGTAAAAATTCAAACAGATCTGATTTCTGAAAAAGACTATGAAAAATTACAAAACAAATTCGATAATAATTTTGTCAACGCCAATGCCAGCGTTGAAGGAATTGCAGAAAATCTGGCCTCTTATTATTTGCTTTACGGAGATGTAAATCTTATCAATACTGAAATCGACCTTTATCATTCTATCACAAGAGAAGAAATCAGAGAGGTTGCCAAAAAGTATTTAAACCCAAATCAGCGTTTAATTTTAGATTATGTTCCTTCAACAAAAGTTCAAAACTAAGAATCGAATCATGAAAAAAATACATACAGTTTTAATCCTTTTATTCCTTACCGGAATTATGCAAGCACAAGATCGTCCACAACCAAAACCAGGAAACTCTCCAGTAGTCAATATCAAAAAACCACAAACTTTTGTCTTGGCAAACGGAATGAAGGTTCTGGTAGTTGAAAACCATAAATTACCAAGAGTAAGTTTTAACCTTACTTTGGACAACGCTCCTTTTACTGAAGGAAATAAAAAAGGTGTTGACGAACTGACAAGCAGCCTGATTGGAAATGGCACCAAAAAAACTACAAAAGAAGCTTTTAATGAAGAAATTGATTTTTATGGGGCTCATATTAATTTTACATCTCAGGGGGCTTATGCAAGTTCGCTTTCAAAATATTCAGGACGTGTTTTAGAACTTTTGGCCGAAGGAAGTTTACAGCCAAACTTTACACAAACTGAATTTGATAAAGAAAAAGCAAAACTTTTAGAAGGGCTTAAAGCCGATGAAAAAAGCGTGCCTGCAATTGCAAACCGCGTTGTCGATGTTTTGACTTTTGGAAAAAATCACCCTTCGGGAGAATATCTTTCTGAAGAAACGGTTAAAAACGTAACACTTGCTGATGTTCAGGCAAATTATGCCACTTATTTTGTTCCCGAAAATGCATATTTAGTAATCATTGGAGACATTAAGTTTAAAGAAACAAAAGCTGCCGTAGAAAAACTTTTTGGCGGATGGAAAAAACAAGCTGCTCCAAAAAATTCTTATCCGGATCCGGCGAATGTGGCCAAACTTCAAATTGATTTTGTAGATGTTCCAAATGCAGTTCAATCTGAAATTTCTTTGGTCAATACTGTAAACTTAAAAATGAGCGATCCTGATTTTTTCCCTGCTGTAATTGCCAATCAAATTTTAGGAGGTGATTTTAATAGTTACCTAAACATGAATTTACGTGAACAACACGCCTGGACTTATGGTGCAAATTCAAACATTGGAAGCGGAAAATATGTGACCAAATTCAGAGCTTCTTCTGCGGTTAGAAACGCGGTTACAGATAGCGCAGTAACTGAATTTGTAAAAGAAATAAAAAGAATCAGAACGGAGAAAGTTTCTGACGATGTTTTAAAAAATGTAAAAGCTGGTTATATAGGAAGATTTGTAATGCAGGTAGAAAAACCACAAGCGGTTGCCCGTTATGCATTAAATATTGAAACTGAAAAACTTCCTGCAGATTTCTACGAAAAATATATTCAGACCATCAATAATGTTACTGCTGATGACATTTATCGTGTGTCTAACAAATATTTTCCGTTGGATAATATGCGTATCGTAATTGCCGGAAAAGGATCAGAAGTGATTCCGGGGTTAGAAAAACTTCAGATTCCGATTTTTTATTATGATAAATACGGAAATCCTGTTGAAAAACCAGTTTCAAAAAAAGAAGCTCCGACAGGTATTACAGCACAAACTGTTTTTGAAAACTACATCAAAGCAATTGGTGGCGAAAAAGCAGTTTCCGGAGTAAAAACGCTGGCTATGATTGGCACAACTACAATTCCGCAAGCTCCTTCTCCATTGAGTTTTACATCAAAATTAGATTCTAAAGGAAAAATGATGGTTTCACTAAACATGGGAAGCATGCCTTTAATGAAACAAGTTGTAAATGATAAAGGCGCTTATATTGAACAACAAGGACAACGCAAAAATCTGGAAGGCGATGATTTAGCCGAAATGAAAGCCAGTGCTGCTCCTTTTGAAGAATTAAGACTAAGCAAAAGAACTGACCTTAAAATTACCGGAATCGAACAAATAAACGGCAAAGACGCTTATTCTATAAAAGATGGCAAAACAGTTTATTATTATGATGTAAAATCCGGTCTGAAAGTGGCCAAATTAAAAGTAAAAGAACAAAGCGGACAATCAACTACGCAAACGACATACTTTAATGATTATAAAGATGTAAAAGGTGTAAAAGTTCCGTTTAATATTGTTCAGAACGCAGGTTTTGAACTTGATATTAAAATGTCTGAAATCAAAATAAACGAAGGAGTTTCGGATGCAGATTTTTTGTAAAAGATAATTAAGTTCTTAGTACTAAGTCCTTAGAAAAAAAACTTAGTAGCTTAGAATCTTAGTACCTTAGAACCTCAAAAGAAAAAGCTTTGCAAAGTTTATAACTTTGGCAAAGCTTTTTCTTTTTTAGCTGATAAATAAACACCAATTAAAATAACAAATGCTCCGAAAAACTGAGTTCTTGTCAGCATTTCATTATCTAATAATCCCCAGAAAAATGCTACTATCGGAATTAAATAAGTTACTGACGTTGCAAATACAGGCGATGACATTTGTATGAGTTTAAAAAAGACAACATTGGCAATTCCGGTCCCTAAAACGCCTAAAATCATAACAAAGAAAATAGAGTGTTGCGCGGTTTCCAAATGCACTTTTTGACTAATGTCTGTTGTACTTAAAATAAGTAAAGCCGGAATAAGCAGCACAGTAAAATTTCCCGTAGTAATACTTACCGAATTTAGATCTGATAAATATCGCTTGATTAAATTTACATTTATAGCATAACAAAGTGTGGCAATTACAACCAGAAGAACATAATAATAGTTTTGCCCCGGATGTGCCGACGCTCCACTTAAAACCAATAATAAACAACCTATTAACCCAACAAAGACACCCAAAACCTGTTTTTTCTGAAACTGAAGTCCAAAAAATAATATTCCGAAAACCAATGTATTTAAAGGTGTAAGAGAATTTAAAATTGCCACTATAGAACTATCTACTTCCGTTTCGGCAATAGCAAAAAAATATGCAGGAATACAAGTGCCAAAAACTGATGTAAGGGCAACAAATTTCCATTGTTGACGTGAGATTTTCTTCAAACTTTTAAAACCAAAAATCAACAGAAAAAGAGCAGCAAAAATAATTCGGAAAGAACCAACCTGAATTGCCGTTAAACCAACCAATCCTCTTTTTATGAGAATAAATGAACTTCCCCAAATAAGAGAGAGTACCAGTAAATAAATCCACTTTAACTGTTTTGCATCCATAAGCTTTATTTTAATTGCAAATTTGTACTATTTTTATGAACTAACCACTTCATTTTATTAATTTTGCAAGAAATAGTTTTAGAAAATTTAAAATCATATATAATGAAATTATCAAAAATCTTAATCGCTGCAACAATCGCAGGTTTGGTATTCGTTGGATGTAAAAAAGAAGAAGATAAAAGTCTTCAGGTTGTAAATGCAGAAAAAAGCGTTCCTAAAGAACACAAACCAATTGCTGCAGAAAATGTACAAACAGCAAGCTTTACAATTGAAGGAATGACTTGCGCTGTTGGTTGTGCAAAAACAATCGAAGAAGAATTATCAAATTTAGAAGGTGTTGAAAAAGCTGCTGTTGATTTTGACAAAAAAACTGCCATAGTAACTTTCGACAAAACAGTTCAAAATCCTGAAAGCTTAACAAAAGTAGTTCAGGAAACCGGCGACGGAAAAACCTATAAGGTTTCGAATTTTAAATCATAATACAGACAAACTCAAAAAAAAAATAAGCTGTTTCATCATTATGAAACAGCTTATTTTTTTTTTTGAGTTTGTTTGAGTTTCAGGTTTCAGGTTACTGAACATCCTACTTTATAATTTACCTATACTACTTTGTTGCTTTGTCCCTTTGAACCTCTGCACCTCAAATTTATTTCCACTTCAATGTTTCCATCAACTGTCTCATATCATTTTTGATATAACTTGCTGCCGGCATGATTGAATCAAAATTTGGTTTCGCATAAAAGTAAACCGATCCTGTTATAAAATGTTTTGTACTGTCTGTAACGTAAAATTGAGAGTTTGTAGCTGCGTTTCCGTCAACTTGGTAAAACATTCCGTACACCTTTTTTTCAGGGTTTAAATAAGGCTGTTCCAGAATATCATCGGCTTTGATAACATGTTCATATGTCAGCTTTTGAGCATCCTTTAATAATTTTTCAATGTTATTATTTACCGGCTTGTAGGTTAGATAAATTGTTGCTTTCATCTTCGGATAGGTAATTGTAAATCCACAATTTTTTTCACCCTTAATCACAGCACCTTCATTCATTTGAAAAGTAAACGGACAATTGTTTTCAAAGTTTACATAATTTGCCTCAGGATAATCTAAACGCAAATAACTTGATGGTTTCGGCAAGACATCTTTTTTACAACTCAAAAGTGTAAATATTAGTAAAATAGTTATTGTCGAAATTATTTTTTTTAGCATTTTATTCTAATGTTACTTTTATTTGTTTTACACGTTTTTTGTCAACTGTTTCAATGGTAAAAACACAATTTTCAAAAGTGATTTTTTGATCTTTTTTCGGAAAGTTACCCAGAACTTCCAGAATAAAACCAGCTAGTGTCTCTGCTTCGCCTTTGTGCGATTCAAAAATATCTTCATCCACTTCGACAATTCGGTAAAAATCTTTCATATTGATTTTTCCTTCAAACAGAAAATTCTTTTCATCAATTTGAGAAAAATTCAGGTTTTCGTCGTCAAATTCATCACTTATATCACCGACAATTTCTTCAATAACATCTTCCAAAGAAACCAATCCGGATGTTCCGCCATATTCATCAACAACAATCGCCAAATGACTTTTAAGGCTTTGAAAATCCTTTAGCAAATTGTCCAGTTTTTTATTTTCCGGAACAAAGAAAGGTTCACGTATCAGCGAGGCCCAGTCAAATTCCTTTTTATCAATATGAGGAAGAAGATCTTTAACAAACAAAACGCCTTCAATCTGATCTATATTGTCTCTGTAAACCGGAATTCTTGAAAATCCTTTATCGATTATTTTCGGATAAATAGCCTCAAATGATTCAGAAATTTCCAAAGCAAAAATATCAATCCTAGGACTCATAACCTGCTTTGTATCTGTATTTCCAAAAGAAACAATTCCTTCCAGGATTTTTTGTTCTTCTGTAGATGTCCCTTCAGAATCTGTAAGTTCCAAAGCTTGTGACAACTGATTAATCGAAAAATTGTTTTTCTGTTTCCCCAATTTGTTTTGCAAATATAAGGTAAGACTACGCATAGGCAAACTTATAGGAGAAAGTAATTTATCTAAAAAAGCAACCGGATAGGCCACCCATTTTGCAAATTTTATATTATTACGGCTTGCATATACTTTTGGTAAAACTTCCCCAAATAATAAAATCAAAAAGGTTACTACAATTACTTCAAGAATAAATTTTAGTGCGGGAGAATTGACACCTGAGAAAATATTTTGTCCTATAAATGAAAACAAAATAACGACTCCGATGTTTAAAAAATTATTGGCAACCAATAATGTGGCTAAAAGTTTTTTGGGTCTGTCTAAAAGATTAGAAATGATTTTTCCTTTAGAACTGTTTTCGTGAAGTGTGTCGTCAATATTTTTTTGAGACAAAGAAAAAAGTGCTACTTCTGCACCTGAAACAATTGCTGACAGAAACAGCAAAATAAATATTCCGACAAAACCAATTATTAAATTGATGTCTAAATTTGTACTAAAAAGTAAACTGGGCTCCGGGTCCAAACTGAAAAAAATTAGTTAAACAATCAAAAAGGCAAATCGTTTATAGGTAAGCCTTCGTTATTGGCTTCAAAGTTAGTGTTTTTTGCTGATTCTGATTCAGAATTTGGCTTATGTCCTGTAGTTTCTTTTTTGGTAGTCAGAAAAGTAAATTCTGTAACCTGAATTTCGGTAGTATATTTTGTAGTACCGTCTTCTGCCTGCCACTGGCGTGATTTTATGCGGCCTTCGACGTAAATTTTATCTCCTTTAGAAAGATATTTTTCGCAAATTTCAGCAGCTTTGTTGCGCACAACAAGATTATGCCACTCGGTAGAAGTTATTTTTTCGTTCGTCGTTTTATTGATATAAACTTCATTTGTAGCCAACTGAAAACGTCCGATGCAGTTACCTCCATCAAAATAATGCATTTTTACATCATCGCCCAAATGGCCAATGAGCATCACTTTATTTAATGTTCCGTTCATAGTTTTTGGTGATATTTCTATCAAAGATACATTTTTTTAGCAATTTATTTCCTGCTTTTACAGAAATTTATAAATCGATATAGTAAAGTGA
>SEBM01000496.1 GCA_004296145.1 Flavobacterium sp. | reverse complement strand
CAAAAAAGCCTTCAAATTTAGATATTTGAAGGCTTTTTTTATGTTTTAAAATACTTAGATTCTTAACAACCCACGAAATCCTCTCGCAGCATAATAAGAATCTGCCCCATTGTGATACAGAAAAACGGTATTATAACGGAAATCACAGAAAACGGCACCGCCAAGTTTTCTTATTTCAGAAGGCGTTTTTATCCAGCTTGATGTTTTGGTATCAAATTTTTCTAATTGCTGTAAATCACGATATTGTTCTTCGTTCAAAAGTTCGATTCCCATTTCTGCAGCAAAATTTATGGCGCTGTCCTGCGGTTTATTTTCTTTTCTTTTTTCTAAAGCTTCGTGATCGTAGCAAAAATTTCTTCGTCCTTTTGGGCTTTCAGGTGAACAATCAACAAAAATATATTCGTCTGTTTTAGAATCGTAACCAATCACATCCGGTTCGCCTTCTGTGCGTTCCATTTCATCGAGCGACCAAAGTTTTTTTGGATTAGCTTCTAATTTGGATTGAATTTTATTCCAGTCAAGGTCTTTGTGACGATGCATGTTTTTTTCAAAACGAATTTGCAATACTTTTAATAATTCATCCTGTTGATCTGGTGATAACGTTTTATTAGCCATATTTTTATTTTTTTATCGTGTGATTGATTTTTAATCGTTTAAGCCTTTTCCTTCCAAAATTTGAGGCATTGCTTTTTCAATTCTTGATTCTCTGGTTTTAGCTTGTTTGGGTTGCGAAAAGTGTAGTAAATAAGCTCTTTGTCTTCCGGGAGTTAAGGCTTCAAAAGCGGTTTTTAGTTTCGGAAGTTGATTTAATTTTGACTGAAATTCTTCGGCAACTTCAAAATCTTCTGTTTTTTTCAGGGGTACATGCAAACCTGCTTTTTCTACTTCAATAGCCTGATAAATATAGGTTTTGAGAATCGTTTTCAGGTCAATAATTTCTTTGAGATTAGTAAACCGGATTTGTCTTGCGGCCTGAACATTTTCGCTTTGCTGAATTAATATACCATCTGTATCTTTTAGTAATGCGCCTTTGAAAAACAAAAAAGCGCAATACTCTTTAAAACAATGTATTAAAACGATATTATTATTATCTAATGTATAACATGGATTTCCCCATTTTAGTTCTTCTGTCAATTGACAATCAAGAGCAATCTTTCTTAATTGTTCAATTTCTTCCTGCCATTTTTTGGCTTCATCAAAATAAAAATCAACTTTAGGATTCATGCTCATAATTTTAAATTAAACTGAAATTACTTTTCTGTCTGCCGGTCTGAAATACCACGAAATAAGAGTCAGTATTAGTAATAATGTAGGGCCAAAAAGTTCTATTCCGTACTCTTTGCACGCTAAATGCGAAACAATCGCTCCCGACATTGCGAAGAAAAAACCGGCGTATGCCCATTCTTTTAATAACCCAAATTTAGGAATAAGTATAGCAATAACACCCAAAAGTTTCCAAATACCCAATAATGGCAGAAAATAAAGCGGATAACCCAAATGGCTCATCATATCAACTTCTTCTTTCATTTGTATTAATTGTACAATTCCCGTTGATGCCATTCCGAGTGCGAGCCAAAGTGTGGCAATCCTATAAATGATCTTGTTTCTTTTCGTCATGATTTTTTATTTTAAGTTTTTTGCAATTTCTTCTAATCGGTTATGCGCCATATTGATACCTTGTGCAAAAGGCAGTTTCAACATCTGATTTCTTAATTCAACAGATTTATAAACGATGTGCATGGTCAGTTTACTCGAATCATCTGTAATTTTTTCAAATTCCAAAAACTCAAGCTGAGCAGGGAAGGGGCTGTTTTCCATCTCAAATGTTCTTGTAATTTTCTCATTTGGAACAAATTCATGAATGGTACCATTTGCACTAAAAACCACATTTCCGTTAGGGTCACTGGTTTCAAATTGCCAGCCGCCATGTTTTTTGTTTTCCAGTTTAAGGACTTTTGTTCCCATCCATTGCGCTACAATTTCCGGATCTTCATAAGCTTTGAAAAGCAATTCCAACGGAAGATCAAATTCTCTTGTGATTATGATATCGTGTTTGTTTTCTTCGGCATTCAGTTTTGTCTTTTTTTCCATGCTGTTTATTTTTTATAGTTTTTCATGATGGCTTCTAGTTTGTTGAAACGCTCGTCCCACATTTTTCTAAATGGTTCAAGGAAACTGTCAATTTCTTTCATTTTCTGAGGATTTAAATGATAATAAATTTCTCTTCCGTTTTGTGTCTGGTGTAGCAGCTCACATTCATTTAAAATCTGAATATGTTTTGAAATCGTCTGTCTCGACGAATCAAAATTCTCTGCTATCGCACCGGGAGTCATTGCCTGTAAGGCAACTAAACTCAGAATTGCTCTGCGGGTCGGGTCGGCAATTGCCTGAAATACATCTCTTCTAATTTCCATTGTGCAGTTATTTGACTGCAAATATAACGAAGTCATTTGACTGCACAAAATTATATTTAAATAATTTCACTTAAATCATTATAAAAGAGGCAAATAGGGGATTTTATCTAAACTGTTTAGGTTTTAATTTTTGAGCAGCAAGAATGGCAACTTCACTAATTCTGTTTTGTCTGGTTTCAGGACGTTTGGCTACAGTAACCCAATGCAAAATGATCTTTTTAACTGATTTGCTTAAACTCAAAAAATACTCTTTTGAACCGGGATTCTCTTCAAAAGCTTTTTCTAAATCTTCCGGAACAAATAGTTCTTCAACCAAATCCAAAATTGTCCACGAACCATTCTGTTTGGCTATTTCTATGCATGCCAAACCAGCTTCTCTCATTAAACCTTCGCTGGATAATCGCACGATTTTTTCTTTATTTATTTTAGACCAGGCGCTGGTTGGTTTGCGTTTGGTAAAGAATTGTATAAATTTATCCGAATCTATAGATTTTCTGGTACTGTCAATCCATCCAAAACAAAGTGCTTCGTCAACAGCATCGCTCCAGGTAATAGTGGGAACATTTGCCTGTTTTTTATAACAAATTAACCAGATAGAGTTTTTTTTAATATGGTTTTCTTCTAACCATTTTCTCCAATCTTTTTTGCTTTTTGGGTAAAAAGTTTCGATATCCTGCATGTTTATAGATTTTGTTTACAATTATAACTATCAGATAACCAGTAATAAATATAATTATTTTTTATTTTATTTTACAAATGTAAACTGTTTGAGTGACAACAGTATGTCAATAGT
>SEBM01000495.1 GCA_004296145.1 Flavobacterium sp. | reverse complement strand
CATTAAAGATTGACATAAAAGGTGTAAACTTTGTTTCTTTAAATGATGTAAACCCGGCTTCGTCAAATGCCTTTTTCCAAGTTTTTTTTGAGAAAAAATGTGTAAAGCCGATTGTAAATGCTACAAAGTTTGGAAAATCTCTCAAATGTTCCACCATAATAACATTGCCGTTTGGCTTACAAACTCTGCGACATTCTTTTAAAAATTGCACTTTTTCATCTTGTGTGCGAATTTCGTGAATTGCTGATAGTAAAAAGATGTTGTCAACGGAATTGTCATTTAAAGGAATTGAATTTGAATTGATTTGTTGAGTATTTGGATAAAACAAACTCACTTTTCTAGCTCGGATAATTGCGGGTTCTGTATGCTGTTTGGCGTTGTAGAAGTCATACACTTGAAGTTTAGAATTAGGCAAAATACTTTCTATAATAAAACTTGTTTCGTCAAAGCCTGCATTGATGTTCAAATTGAATTTGTCTTTTGTATCATCTATTTTCATTTTCTTTAACCAAAAGAAATTATAAAAGCCAGAGCAATCATAAACATAGGCAGAAACAAATAATGGCATTGTTAATCCATAAATGAATGCCAAAATAACCACCCAAAACAAAGCGTTATGCCAATTGAAAATAAATTTACTCCCTATAATTAATGCCAAAGCAATGAACCCAAGCACATAAAAGTGTCGGTTGAAACTTAAAATATTTAATACGCCTTGAAAATTTCGTCTCTTTATTTCCATTGTTCAATTTTACCTTTTTTCCAATAGTATGGAATGTTTTTAATTATGAAAGCATTTGCCAATACTGGATTTTCAAGTTTTAAAGTACTTAAAAAACCGAAATCATAATCAATCACTTTTACTGGATTTGGCGTCCAGTTTTGTCTTACTCCTTCAATGATTAAAACTTCTTTGGTTTCCCTGTTATAGGTAAATGTAAAAGGCAAAGGTCCAGCAAATCTTCTTGCTTCTTTCCAGTCTGCAAAAGGGGAATGTTCAGGCAAAGAAATTTGTTCTTCCGCTTTGTCTATCGTGATTTTAAACTTTGATTTATTCGAGGATATTTCTTTTGTGTTTTGCTGTTCAATTTGTTTTATGTCTGTTGTGGTGTAGTTGTAATGTGTAAATATGTTCCCAAAAAATTCCATTTTTGTTTTGTCTGTTTCTGATTTCAGAATATATAAACCACGTAAACTTTTACCTGCATTATTCGTGTAGCGAACAAAAACACGATAACCAATAAGAAAAAAGTCGTTGCCTATAAATCTTGGAAAACCTTTTGGTCGCAAGTCTTTAGTTTGAACCATTGCAACTGCAACAAAAGCCCAATTGTCTTGAAATGTGTCAAGCTGCAAACATTCCGGAATAAGATTTTGTAATTGTTCTTTTGGAACTGCAAAAGTCAAAACAAGCGAACTTTCAAAATACGCTTCAACTGGAAATGGGTGGTTTTTTAAAAATGCTAGCATCGAGTTATTTAAGTTGTTTTTTATTAAGATAAAATTCGTTGAAGTAAACAACTAAAATAAAAACAGATGCAAACAATGAATTTAATTTCCCCCAAAGCAATAAGTCGGGAACAAGTATAAATTCAAGTGTGTTCATTGTCGCAACTACGCTTATTTGTGCAATAGCATTTAACTTTGTCTTATAGCCACTTAAAATCCAAACAGCCATAATGATTTCTGAAAGTCCGATTATAATTGTAAGTGGTCGGGAATAGTCCTTACCTAATATTCTTGCTACAATTTGTTCGTGTCTAGGAACAAGATTTAGAACCTTACAAAAAAGTCCGTTTGCAATCCAAACTGTCGCAATACAATAGGTCAATATTTTATAAATTCTTGTCTGTGTCATTGTTGGTTGTGTCGTCCGCTACGCTTGCAGGCAACTTATATATAACCCTCATAAAATGGCGCCAATCGAGCCAAATGATATTGGCTTTGCGCCATGGGCATGAAGCTTTTTTCTTAAAAAATATACCTTTTTAATTTTCAACTTAACGGAGAGGATCGAGCTTAAATCATTTAGATAAGGCAAGATAAATTAAGGCTTTGGGATTTGCAAGTGGGTTGTTGTTTTGATTGGTTTTTAGTTGTGTGGGTTGTTGGTGTAGAATTAAGTCGTAGAGAAACTCCTCCCTACCTAAGCAAGCTCGGCACCAAGCCTGCCCTTTCCCGATGCTAGGAATAAACTATCCAAAGGTTCATTGATTTATTACAAAGTATTCATCCATACGTTCATTTTCATTTGTTACAACCAATGCAAAATATCCAATAATAACTTTTCCGTGTTTTAATATTGGCGTTTGAAATCTATGGAAGCCAAATTCAGTTTCGGAATACTCAATGTTTTCTGAATTGATTGAAATGTCTTTGTTTTCAATATCCAAATCTTCAGCATTATTTTTTAAAAGAATTTTCTGAAAGGCGTTTTTCAATTCATTTTGGATTTCGAACTGAGTAATTAAATCATTAACTGGTTGATGTGTGTTCATAATATCATTGATAACGTTTCGCAGCTTTGCGATGGTGGAACAATCGAGGCACCATCTGTCAATGCCATTAATATTTATTTAAAGCCGAAAAGTTTCTGCCACCACTTCTGCCTTGCTTTTGGCAAGATGCTGTTACTAGTAGTTTTCCTTTCCGTTTCGTTAATCAAGTCTGTTTTTAATGTGTGCTTAAAGAAATAAAGTGTTGTTGAGTTTTTTAACTTCGGTTTTGCGATAATACCTTTTTGGATTAGTTCATAAAACTCCGTTTCAATCGTCTCTTTTTCTTTATATCCAGGGTATTTGTTGCGCTGATTTTTTATAAAACTGATAAGGCGCCATAAGTCAAAACCATCGTGTCTAGGTTCAGGAAAGTATGCAAAATCAAAGTCTACGATTTTGTCTTTGAAATGTGCAGACAAACCAATTCCATGAAAAGCATAGAAATAAAGTCCTTCGTCAATTAATTTACCTGTCTGCTTATAAACCTTACTGTGCCAACCTTCCAGAATATCATTGACTTTGTATTTGTCTTTAAAAATACAAACCGCCTTATCGGCACCTGCCTGATAATCCTTTATAATATCGATATTAAGCGAGGTATTGCAATAGAGATTGGTTGAGATTAAAACTGCGGAGTTTGCATTACTATTGTGATGAGACCTAAACTTAGCAATGGAAATGTGGTTTGTAACTGTATTGGTTGAGTCGCATAGTTTTACA